>JBCCZV010000009.1:0-53789 GCA_039187085.1 Pseudomonadota bacterium | reverse complement strand
TAACGAAAAAGTAGAATATGTTGTTTTATACGACCGTTTGAATTATTCTCTTATGCAATACATAAAGATTTTTTTTCGATTGTCAGAAAATTTAATGCTGACTTATTCCATTGAGGAAAGGTCAAAATCCTTTATTCAAAAAGTTTTATTATGTGTTGTGAAATTCGAACAGGCAAGGCTACAAAGGAGAGTTTTAGGGCGTTTAACCAAGCTCAACACCCATAAAAACGGCTATTATTTGCGTTTATTTAAGAATAATTACTAAGCAACAATATTGATAATTGTCATTGCGGCAACAAGAACCAATAATAGCAAGAGACTTCGCTCAGCTAAATCAATAGCATCACGGTTTTCAGCGCAGCTGCTTTCAGGCGTTTCAATTATCACCATACTACGGATGCCAACCTCTTCTATAACCTTTAAGCTATCTTTATGCCAATGACGCCACGCATCAATTAAAGCAGGCTTAGCATCATGAAAATTTCCAGCAAAAGCCAACATCAAGGCTGATATTCTTGATGGCACCCACTCAATCCAATGCGATGTCCACTCGAGTGCCTGGTTATTGCCTTGAGAAACTCTTTCTCGATATAAACGATAAAAAAGAGCACCTGGCGCGCCCAAAACAATGAACCACACCATAACAGCAAAGTAATGCGTATAAATTTGCACAATAATATCTTTGGATACATCGCGAACCAAACGACAAGGATCTTCAGCATCGAAACGCCCACCTAAAGCAAGATAAGCTGCTTCATAATCTTTGCGTTCAAAAGATTTAAAATAATGATCGTATTTTTTTCTCAAGACTTCAGGCCCGATACAATGGGCAAGAATGTAGGCACTCAATGAGATTTTAACGAGCCAAAATAAAAAGCCTGAACCTGAAACAAACAGTATGCACAAAACGGTAGGAATTAGAGCAACCTTAAACACAAAATCAAACCATTCATTATACCAATTGTAAACTTTAGCTTTTTCGTCGACCCAACGAGAGAATTCGCCAAACCATAAAAAGCGTCGATCAGATTCACGAATTTTGTAGTGATATTCCAGGTAAACAACGATGAGTAAGCATATCAATACCATGACAACATCCTAAGCAATTTTATAAGGATAAATGAGAAAGTGCAGCCTTGTACCTTTGCCAATCAAAGTTGGGCCCTGGATCCGTTTTTCGCTGTGGCGCGATGTGACAATGGCCAACAATTCTTTCGGTGGTTATATGAGGATAGCATTCCATCAAGTATTTCGTGAGTTTAATAAGTTGTTCATATTGCTGATTTTCAAAGGGCAATTCATCAGTACCTTCAAGCTCAATACCAATCGAAAAATCGTTACAAGCTTGCCGGCCTCGAAATTCAGACACTCCAGCATGCCAGGCTCGTTTATCACAGGGAACAAACTGTGTTAACACTCCATTTCTTTCAATCAAGAAATGTGCAGATACCTTCAAACCATGAATCGATTTAAAAAATTCATGTTTTTCAGGATTTAACTGACCGGTGAATAAATTATGAACTTCCCTTGTACCAAACTGTCCAGGTGGTAAGCTAATGTTATGGATGACGAGTAAATCAATCACCGTCTCAGCTGGCCGTTCATCGCAAAAATGCGATGAAATGTAGTTGGCATCTTGCAAAATCATATCAAGTCAGCAACCAAATAAGTTAGAAAGGTGTTTTTAATTTCATCAACTCAGAAGATATCAAACTGTAGTACTGCAAAATCTCTATGAGTTCACTGTAAAGTGGCACATAATAACTCACCGGTGATTCATTTTCTTCAACTTTTAGCACACTGCTCACGTAATATGTACTGTATGATGATGATTCTGACACTTTCTTTAAGGAGGTATTAAACTTGGAAGATGACCAAACCAAAACTCTTGGAAAACGATTTTTCTTTGTCGCTTGGATTTTTGTTTTTTTTATTTTATATCTATTTTTTGATCAAAAGCTCAATAATCGCTACAATCCCAACCAAAATCCACAATCGTTGCGATCTGACTCTTCAATAGAAGTCATATTGGAGCGCAATGTTTATAATGCTTACGTTGTTACAGGCTCTATCAACAATGAACCCGTCAACTTCACCGTAGATACAGGTGCCACTTTAGTTGCCGTTCCCAGTCATATGGCTGATCGTTTGGGCTTACAGCAAGGCGCTTCTTTCCAAACTATTACAGCTAACGGTACAGCAATAGCTTATCAGACCCAAATTGATAAACTGCAATTTGGTGATATCGTTCTTTATGATGTACAAGCCTCAATTTCACCAGGTATACGTGATCCTATTGTATTGCTTGGAATGAGCGCTCTAAAAAAACTTGAATTTACTCAACGTGGTGACACATTGACAATTAGGCAATACCTTTAATGTTACATAGCTTTCTAAAATCTTATAAAACAGATATCGAAAACTCTGTCAGAAATGCACTGTTCGAAGATTTACGTGCTAAGACAGACGTTTCTGCTGCGCTTATCCCATCCGAAAAATTCTCGACAGCGCAAGTGATTACCCGAGAACCAACTATTGTTGCAGGCCTACCTTGGGTTGTCGAAACCTTCAGACAAGTTGACCCTGATTTAAAGTTGAATCTGCTTTGCGAGGATGGCAATGAAATCGCAGAAAACGGAAAGCTTTTTACTGTTGAAGGCTCAGCACATTCTATTTTAACAGCTGAAAGGACGGCGTTAAACTTTCTGCAAACGCTTTCCGGAGTAGCGACTTTAACCTCTCAGTATGTGAATAAATTACGGGATACTCATTGCCAACTACTCGACACACGTAAAACAATTCCTGGATTGCGTATTGCACAAAAATATGCAGTTCTTTGCGGAGGCGGCAAAAATCATCGCTTAGGACTTTACGATGCTTTTCTTATCAAAGAAAACCACATTACTGCCTGTGGTGGCATTTCCCAAGCCGTACAAAAAGCTAAGCAATTGGCTCCTACTTTGAAAGTAGAAGTAGAAGTAGAAACTTTTATCGAACTTAAAGAAGCCATTAATAGTGGTACTGATATCATTATGTTAGACAATTTTTCGCGAGAAGACTTGATCGAAGCTGTATCCTTGGTTAATCAGCAACCCAACCATAAAAAACCGCTTTTAGAAGCTTCAGGAAATTTGACGTTAGAAAACCTCAGTGATATCGCAAAAACTGGAGTTAACTTTATATCCATAGGTGCTTTAACAAAACATGTGCGAGCTGTCGATTTGTCGTTGCGTATTGTCAAATCATAAAGGTTTACTGCAAAAATTTACATGAATGATTTGAGCCCTTGAGCAAATTGCATCAACCTTTCCTTAAAGCGTTTTTTCACCTTGATATCAAGCCCCCCAAAAATAATTGCGCCCCGAATAATAAGCGTAGGGGCCGATGGATCGCTCACTGATTCTGCTTTATTAGTCAAACCACCAAAAATGCAAAAAACTTGACATACGATATTAACGTTTTCTGGTACGTATATTTCTCCACCACCAAATACAGTAATATCTTCAATATAGGTTTTGCTGTGCGTAAAATTCGCTAGACTTAAGTCGAGAGTACCGCCTCCAAAAAGGTTAAAAGTGCGCACCTTTTTACCTACGTTCCATATACCTTTTCTGTCGCTCCCCCCGAAAATATTGATAAAAAGATCGTTTTCCTCAACGCTTACATTTTCATAATACTGCTTACGATAGCTTTCCTTTTGATTAAGAAAATGATTATCAACATCCAGTTCCAAATCAGTAGTTAAGTCTATCAATCTTTGATGATCTTCGGCAGCCATAGCGTCATCTAGCCTGCGCTCAAAGGCTTCTAAAGAAAGTTTACCATGACTATAATTCAATACGAGTTGGTCAATGACTTCATCCTTTAATAATCTTAATGGTTTATCTTGATCGACAACTGACATACTTTCTCCTCAATCAATTTTTGCATCTTGGCTGTGAAGCCTTTGTTTTCAAAACGTTACCTTAAAAACAGAACGCAAAGCCCATACCAAAATTTAATCGTTGTTTTTTAGGAGCTTATAAAGTTCTCGCTTTACATTTTAGCGAAATAGCAGATTTTTTGGTTAACTTAGCCACTATTTGTTTAAACAAGTTTTTTAGAATATTATGCCACTAAATACTTCCCTATTATTACATTGTTGGCGATATGATGAAGACACTGTTACACTAGACCCTATATGTTTTACAGAGCTGCCGTACTATCATTATGAGCAATTATCTTCTATTTGAATATCCCTGCAATCAACGCATGCGCGCTTATTTACGTATCGAGTATGCTTTCAATAAAATTCAGCAAGCTCTGGAAAAAGATGATCAAGACAACCATTCTCATGCTATTTGGCTCATCTTTTCGTTAATCGATTACTTGCAACGTAATGATGTGAAATCATCTGTTTTAAAAGATTTAGATGCAAGAATTACTGAATATGTTGTTCTTGAAAACAATCCACAAGTCGATACAGAAAAATTATCAAAGTTCCTTACACAACTAAAAAGTTTACAGTCATGGATCTACCGACATCAAGGCAAGCTTGGACAGCATGTTACTGATAACGAGTTTTTTTCTTCTATAAAGAAACGCTTTGATGGTTCATTAACCATTCAACCATCCGATATCCCTCAATATTTTTATTTCTTATCACGTGATAGTCAGAAACGCCGTGAGATGATTGCCCAGTTACTCAATGAAATGCAAAGTATTAAAACTAGTATCAACGTACTTTTACGTCTCTTTCGTGAATCAGCAAACTTCAGAGAAATACAGGCAGAGCAAGGTGGATTCGGCGAAGATCTTGACATGACGCCATGTAATTTAGTGAGAATCCGTGTAAATAGGGTTTGTGAGGTTTACCCTGAAGTGAGCGTGGGAAGCCATAGGGTTAACATACGCTTCCATACTATCAAACCAGATGGAAAAATTGTTAATGTTAACGATAGTATCCCCTTTAAATTAGCCCTTTGCAATTAAATCAATAGATTCGTAAAAATAACTCGTGAACGTAAACAACAAGAATACAGAAATAAAACAAAACTCAAATCTACAAGTACCTTGCCCAATTTGCCAACGCCAGGTACAGTGGAATGATAAATTTCCTTTTAGACCCTTTTGTAGTGAAAGATGTCAATTAATCGATATTGGTGCTTGGAGTTCAGAGTCTTATCGAATCGACGGACAACACGACGAAAGTGGTGACGACGTTTTTTAAAGCGTCCGCTCCTTATAAAACTAGGTTGATAGTAATCAACTTGGCTTAATTTTCACCAAAAACTTGAAATTCCTGCAACGCCTTGGGCACCACACTCTTTCGCCACATACACTTCTTTTGGTGATACCCCCCCTAAAGCAAACACAGGTAGGTGAGTTTCTTTCACTAACTCGGAAAAACTTTGCCAGCCTAAAGGGATGGTTTCAGGATGGCTAGTTGTAATAGATACCGGAGATATCGTTATAAAGTCGACGCCTTGTTGCTCAGCAAAACGGACTTCTTGCAAATCATGGCATGATGCGCCAATCCATGTATAAAGACTCTGTTCCTTCAAACTTCCATGTACCTTATGTAAGTTGCTTTGACTGAGATGCAAACCATCTACCTCAAGGTAATCCAAAATTTTGAGCTCTGAATTTAAAAGTAATTTGTGTTGATGATCGCGACAAATAGGCAATATCTCCGAGGCCAGAGCGACAAAATCTTTAAACGGCAACTCAGGACAACGAAGTTGTATCCAATCACCGGATTGCAAAGCGCTCTTTTTTAACAGCTCCCGAAACTCGGTGACCGTTGAAAGGTTGGGAGTGATTCGATAAAGACTTGGTAATTGGCAAGCACTAATAATACTGATATTGGCATCGGGAAATTGATATTGATGGAGTTCATCTTGCTCTACCCATCTAACATGTTGCCCTTCAGCACCAATGGGATCACCGATAAAATCATTGATAGTGTAAACATCCAGTAAAACTTTTTTATGTGTATACTGGTGCTTAATTTGTATTAGAGGAGTCACAGACTTGACATCAATACCTACCTCTTCTGACATTTCCCTCCGCAAACACTGTAGGGGGGTTTCACCAATTTCTAATTTACCGCCCGGAAACTCCCAAAAGCCACTAAAATCAGACTTAGACTGGCGTTGAGCAATAAATATCTGTTGTTCACGTTTGAGAATACCAACGCAAACGTGAACATTCTGTTTATCAAGCGACATGTTTAAGGAAATACTTTAACCAAGTTTACCGTGACATTGTTTATATTTTTTTCCTGAACCGCACGGACAAGGCTCGTTACGGCCAATTTTGCGACCTTCACGAACAACAGTCTGGGGTTCGCCAGAAGGTTCCTGTTTCTCAGGCCCACCTAAAGGTGCAGCATTACTGTGTTCATATTGCACGTTACGAGCTTGGTTTTGCTCTCTTCTTTTTTCTTCGAGCGCATCCACATCAGATTCTGTTCTAACTTGTAATTTACTTAAAATTGAGACGACATCAAATTTCAATGCATCAAGCATATCGGTGAAAAGTTCGAAGGCTTCTTTTTTGTATTCTTGCTTTGGGTTTTTCTGCGCATAGCCCCGTAAGTGAATACCTTGTCTGAGCTGATCCATAGAAGCCAGGTGCTCTTTCCAATGCAAATCAAGCTGTTGTAACATAATCTGTTTTTCAACTTGTCGAATAACTTCTTCACCAACTTGTTCTGCTTTGCGATTATAACTATCAATAAAGCTTTGGTGAATTTTATTTCTTAATCCTTGTTCATTAAGAGCTTTATCCGATTTAATCCAATCTCTCAAAGATAAGTCTTCATTAAAATCCGTTTTAATTTTTTCTTCTAATCCTTCAAGATCCCATTGCTCTTCCAAGGATTGAGGTGGAATATAACCACTAATATGCCGCTGAAGCACGTCGCTCCTAAAGTTTTCAACGACTTGCGAAACATCGCTAGTACTCATGAGTTCTCGGCGTTGTTCGTAAATAACCATTCGTTGATCGTTAGCAACATCATCATATTCAAGCAACTGCTTACGAATATCAAAGTTTCTGCCTTCAACTTTACGCTGGGCATTTTCAATAACTCTTGTCACCCAGCGATGTTCAATGGCTTCACCTTCTTTCCATCCAACACGTTGCATTCTTGTTGCGAACTTATCATTACCGAAAATTCGCATTAAATTATCATCAAAAGCGAGATAGAAACGGCTACTTCCCGGATCACCTTGTCTTCCTGAACGGCCTCGCAGCTGGTTATCGATACGCCGAGATTCATGTCTCTCTGTACCAATAATAGCTAAACCTCCAGCTTCAAGAACTTGCTCATGCCTTTTTTTCCATTCTTCACGAGCCACTTCTTTTTCAGAATCTGAAGCTTCTTCACCCAAAGCTTCAAGTTCAGACTTAAGATTTCCACCCAAAACAATATCGGTACCACGACCAGCCATGTTGGTGGCTATAGTAACCGCTCCTGGCCGACCCGCTTGCGCTATGATTTCAGCTTCTTTTTCATGAAATTTAGCGTTTAAAACTTTGTGTTGAATTTCTTTCTGTTCTAAAAACTTTGATAGCAATTCAGAAGACTCGATAGAAACAGTTCCAACCAAAACCGGCTGACCTTTTTCTGAGCACTCTACAATTTGCTCAACAATAGCGTTATATTTGTCTTTAGCATTTAAAAAGATAAGGTCATCATAATCCTTTCGCACCATAGGTCGGTTTGTCGGAATGACGACTACTTCTAAATCATAGATATGCTGTAACTCAAAGGCTTCAGTATCAGCCGTGCCTGTCATACCGGAAAGTTTTTCGTATTGGCGGAAATAATTTTGGAAAGTTATCGAAGCTAATGTCTGACTTTCATTCTGGATGCGCACACCTTCCTTTGCTTCTACGGCTTGATGCAAGCCTTCAGACCAACGACGACCAGGCATAGTTCTACCGGTATGTTCATCAACAATGATAACTTGATCATTTTTAACGATGTAATCCACATTGCGTTGATAAAGCACATGTGCGCGTAAAGCCGCATTGACATGATGTAGAAGCCCAATACTTCCTACATTGTAAAGACTCTCACCTTCATCCAAAATACCTTCTTTAATTAACCAACCTTCGACTTTTTCTTGGCCATCATCCGTAAGGAAAGTTTGCTTCCCTTTTTCATCAATCGTGTAATCACCAGGTTTAGTCACCGTTGCTTTGTGATCGTCACCATCTTGCTCTTGTTGTTCGAGTCCAGGTATTAATTTATCAATTTTTCGATATAACTCGGAACTGTCTTCGATTGCACCAGATATAATGAGAGGGGTTCTCGCTTCGTCGATAAGTATAGAATCCACCTCATCAATGATTGCAAATGATAGTTCCCTTTGTACTTTATCCTCTAACTGAAACGCCATATTGTCTCGTAGAAAATCAAAGCCATACTCATTGTTAGTACCATAAGTGATATCGCACTGATATGCAGCTTGTTTTTCTTCTGTGCTTTGACCTGAATAAATCACACCAACGGAAAACCCTAAAAACTCGAAAACAGGAGCCATCCATTCCGCATCACGCTTAGCAAGGTAATCATTAACGGTAACAACGTGAACGCCTTTGCCGTTAAGAGCATTTAAATAAGCTGGCAAGGTAGCGACTAAAGTTTTACCTTCACCTGTTCTCATTTCTGCGATTCGACCTTCGTGAAGTGACATACCACCAATGAGCTGAACGTCAAAGTGTCGCATACCCAAAACTCTTCTCGATGCTTCACGAACCACAGCAAATGCTTCTACAAGAAGGCTATCAATAGTTTCACCATTATTTAGACGTTCTTTCAGCTTTTGGGTAAAAGCTTTTAACTCTTCATCTGAAATGTCTTTTACTTGTGCTTCGTATTGATTAATCTTCAGAACAGTTTTCTGATATCCCTTAATAATACGTTGATTTCGACTTCCAAAAATCGATGTTAATATTTTTCCAACCATGTGCGCCACTTACAATTTGGGTTTAACGACTCGAAGCTATTCTACTATTCTTTGCTTGATAAAACAGTAATTAAAAGCGGAGTCCATGAGTTTTCATTAGTAAGAAAGGTTAAAGTTCACAACCTTACAAAAATGGTGTCAATTAGATGTGGGGATGTTCGGTAAGCATTACAAGGGGATTTATAAAATCAAAGAGGTTATTAGCAATAACGACACATTAAAACTTGCTCAAATTCACAACAAAAGAATGTCATTTATTTATTAATGATTGTCGTCTAGCAAGTCGCTAGTAAGATTGAGCCTTATAATACTTTATCTATTGACTTTTTTTGGCAACCTTGATTGATTTAGATTTTCGATAGATATATTTCACAGGATTAACTGGTCGGCCATTTTTAAGCACTTCATAATGTACGTGCGGGCCCGTAGAGCGACCTGTATTGCCCATGAGAGCAATGACTTGACCTTTGGTCACTCGATCACCTTTTTTAACTTTTATTTCTTTGTTGTGACCATAGCGCGTAGTCATCCCATCGCCATGGTTGATCTCGACAAGACCACCATACCCGTAGCGATCACCAGCCCAAGTTACTACACCAGATGCCGTTGCTATCACAGGAGAACCATCTTTACCGGCAAAATCAACACCATTATGCCAAGCAGGACGCCCATGAAAAGGGTCAAGCCGCTTACCAAAACCTGATGACATCCAACCTTTTTTGATAGGTCTGCCAGAAACATAGGATTCAGCTCCAATTTGTTTGTCAAGAATCAAATCCTCTATGAGAGTGAATTGCTCTTCTCGACTCGATAGGACTTTAACAAGGTCATCCATCATTGCCAAAGAAACGGTTGGTGCTAATTTCTGTGTTGTTAATTCGTTGGCGACTTCCTGCTCGGGTTTTGCTTCGATAAAAAGACCGCCCACAGGAGGTGGAGAAGAGAAATCAAATTCGTTTTTGTCTATACCATTAAGTTCTAATATTCTTTCGCCAACGGCATTAATGCGATTAATTTGCGCTTGAAGAGCGCCCAGCCTAGCCGTAAGTTGCTCAATTTTTACCTGATGACGCTTGTTGGCTAAAATTAGAGCCTCATCTTTATCGTGATATTTATTTTTCCAACGCTCTGCATCTTTTGAGACTTCACTCATGGCGACGCGCTCGCCCATGCCAAAGTAGTAACCCACTACACAAAAAACAATCGGTACAACCACAAACATAGCACCCAATGTGATTGAAAGGTGCATAAGCGAGAGATTGATATTACGTATTCCGTACTTCGTTTTTCGTAACACTGTAAAGTGCATAAGTAGAGCTACCTCTAAAAATACCCAATTTAACTATCCCTAATCTTTATTATTGTAGTTTAGGGTACATCAATTTAAAAATCTGTTATATCAGCTTAATAATTTATAACTGATGGTTCGCAATAATTTAGAAGGCTATTAATAAAAACATTCTTCTAAAACAAAACAACGGCTTGATAAGCCGTTGTTTTGTTTAAACTGATAGAATAGGATTCATAATGTATGAAATTGGTGCCGCCTTAGCATCTTCATAAGTGACTAACTCCCAAGCTGCTTCATCAGCTAGCAAGGCTCGAATTAAAGTATTATTCAAGGCATGTCCCGACTTACAACCATAGAAAGCGCCCACCAAGCTATAACCTAGAAGAAACAAATCTCCAATAGCATCAAGTATTTTATGCTTTACGAATTCATCGTCGTAACGCAGGCCTTCTTCATTCATAACACGATAATCATCTAGGACCACTGCGTTGTCTAGGCTTCCACCCAATGCTAAATTAGCTGAACGCAAAGTCTCAATATCTTTAACAAAACCAAATGTTCGTGCTCGACTAACTTCTTTAACAAACGAAGTGCTTGAGAAGTCTATTACAGCCTGCGATGAAGAGACGCTAATAGCAGGATGTTCAAAGTCAATTTTGAAAGAAACTTTAAATCCTTCAAAGGGTTCGAAAACAGCACTCTTATCACCATCTTTAACTTCTATGCGTTTCTTTATCTTAATAAACTTTTTTGCTTTGTTTTGTTCTTCAACACCAGCAGATTGGATTAAGAATACGAAGGGGCTGGCACTCCCATCCATAATAGGTACTTCTGGGGCGCTCACTTCGATATAGGCGTTGTCAATGCCTAAGCCAGCTATAGCGGCAAGTAAATGTTCAACGGTGGAGACTCTGGCCCCACCTTTGATAAGACATGTTGATAACGTAGTATCACCTACATTTTCCGGCACTGCAGGTATATCCACGATGGGGTCCAGGTCGACTCGACGAAAAACAATTCCGGTATCTACTGGTGCAGGTCGCAAGGTTAAAAAAACTTTTTTACCCGTGTGCAAACCGATACCTGTGGCTCGTATTGATGTCTTTAGTGTACGTTGTCTTATCATTCAGCTTAATTCCGAAATAATAGTTAATACTTCTCGCCCCAAGGCAAGGCACGAAGCGTATCACAAATAAACAGATGTTTAAATAAATTGTCAAGTATTAGTGATAAATCTGTGCATCAGTACACTCTATTACGAGGAAATTTGTGCTTATATGATTTTTGGCCTACCAAAAAATGAACAAAAACTCGATTTTTGCTATTCAAGCTTACATCTTTCAATCTATAGTAAAGATTCACTATAGCGCACTAATCTGCTATCACTCTATAGTTACTATACGCTTTTGTAATAACTCTTATCGATAAGAATTAGTAAAGAAAGCTCTCTTTATGAAACAAGTGGAAATTTAATCCGCTTGTTTCCTTAAAAATGCAGGTATATCCAAATATTCTTCAATATCACTGGTCGAGCTTTTGCTCGTACTATTTTTTTGCTCACGAAGTACTGTAGGCCTGTCCAATTTGTTGTAATCAAGTCGACTTTTCTCAGCAGGTTTCGCCGTTGGGGTTTGAGTAACGCGGGAGGTTTTTACAGCCGGCGCTTCAGCTGCAGACTTTTGACCCAGTCCGGTTGCCACTACTGTCACGCGCAACTCATCATCAAGTTCGTTATCAATCGCCGTACCTACAACAACTGTTGCCTCCTCTGAAGCAAATTCCTGAATGATACTACCGACTTCAGCAAACTCATCAATACTGATATCTTCACTTGCTGTAATATTCACCAGAATACCTCTTGCCCCTGATAAATTTACATCTTCAAGCAATGGACTGGCTACAGCCAGTTGAGCTGCTTCTTTCGAGCGGCTATCGCCTCGCCCAATACCATTACCCATCATGGCAGTGCCTTGCTCAGACATGACCGTTCGAACGTCAGCAAAGTCAACATTGATTAAGCCTGGACGTGTAATTAATTCAGCTATTCCTTGAACAGCACCATGTAAAACATCATTCGCGGCTCGAAAGGCCTGTGTTAGGGCTTTACCTTTCAAAATACTCAGCAATTTGTCATTTGGCACGATAATTAAAGAGTCAACATATGAACGCAACTCCAAAATGCCTTGCTCAGCAACCTGCATTCTTTTTTTCATTTCAAAAAAGAAAGGTTTCGACACAACAGCGACAGTAAGAATTCCCATTTCTTTGGCAATTTCTGCAATTACTGGCGCAGCGCCTGTGCCTGTACCACCGCCCATTCCTGCTGTGATAAAAACCATATCGGCACCGTTTAAGACTTCACAAATTCTATCTTTATCCTCAATAGCTGCAGCCCTGCCCACTTCAGGATTAGCGCCAGCACCAAGACCCTTGGTAATATTTCCTCCAATTTGAATAGCAGTCTTGGCTTTTGAACGCCGCAATGCTTGAGCATCTGTATTAGCTGTTATAAATTCAACACCATCAACATTTGCTTCAACCATGTAATCCACAGCATTTCCACCGCCACCACCAACGCCGATAACTTTAATCACCGCATTCTCGTGGCAATTGTCTACTAACTCGAACATATTAGACATAACGTTCCCCTTTAAGCTCTAACTTCAGAATCTTCTCGAATTCACCTTTGGTTCAGCTTAAAAACCGCTAAACCAATTTTTCACCCTATCCCACATATTGTCCACGCTTGCTCGCGACTTTGTATCGACATTTCTTTCTGATAATTGCTGCTTACCATAAAGCAGTAAACCCACTCCTGTCGCATGAATGGGATTTTTTACAACATCAGCCATTCCTGACCCCAAAACATTGGTGGGCACACCCAATCTTACTGGCATATGAAACACTTCTTCAGCCAAATCGATCAGCCCTTCCATTTTTGAGGAGCCTCCTGTCAGCACAACTCCCGCTGCAATAATGTTTTCGTAACCACTTCTTCGCAATTCTGCTTGCACCAAAGTAAATAGCTCTTCATATCGAGGCTCTACAACTTCTGCCAAGGTTTGTCGCGATAAACGTCTTGGTGCCCTATCGCCAACACTCGGCACTTCGATGGTATCTTCTAAATTAGTCAACTGTCTCAACGCACAAGCGTATTTTATTTTGATATCTTCTGCATGCTGTGTCGGTGTTCTCAGCGCAACGGCAATATCATTAGTTACTTGATCACCTGCAATAGGAATAACCGCTGTGTGTCTTATAGCACCTTCCGTAAATATCGCAATGTCTGTGGTACCGCCACCAATATCAACCAGACATACTCCTAACTCTTTTTCATCATCTGTTAAAACGGCATAACTTGATGCTAATTGTTCTAAAATAATTTCTTCGGTTTCAAGGCCGCAACGCTTCACACACTTAACAATATTTTGTGCAGCACTAACCGAACCTGTCACCATATGAACTTTAGCTTCAAGACGGACACCAGACATTCCTATCGGCTCACGAATACCTTCTTGGCTATCAATGATAAATTCTTGCGGCAATATATGAATAATTTTCTGATCGGCGGGTATCGCGACCGCTCTTGCCGCATCAATCACTCTTTCTAAATCAGCCGCAGTGACTTCGTTATCGCGAATCGCAACGATACCATGAGAATTCAAACTACGAATATGGCTGCCTGCTATACCGGTAAAAACTGAATGAATTTGACACCCTGCCATCAGCTCTGCTTCTTCTACCGCTCTTTGAATCGATTGTACTGTGGATTCAATATTGACCACGACACCTTTTTTCATTCCACGCGAGCGGTATTGACCGATTCCAATGATGTTGAGGTTATTCTCAAGATCAATTTCACCAACAATTGAAACCACCTTAGATGTGCCAATATCCAGTCCTACAATTAATTTTTTTTCTGGTATCTTAGACATAGTGCCTACACTCTTTATTTCTCGCGTTGCTTACTTTACATACCGAGGCTTAACCGCTATGCCAGTATCGTATCTCAAATCCATATAATCCAAAGGACTTTTCATGTCACGAACGATTTGCGCATACAAAACAACCAATTTACGCAATCTCTGAGGTAAATTTTTTTCCCCGGCGTAAACTCTTAGTCCATTAGTTAACATCATTTTCCATGCACCGCGCTCGTTAAGCTCTAAACGAGAGAGAGATAAATCGAGGGGTTTTAATATAGCATTTATATCATGCAAAGTATTGAGTACTTCTTGATTCGTCCCTAGGGGACCAGACAAGACGATAGCATGATTAAAGCTTTCGTTCACTTCAAGTCCATTAAAAATCTCACCATGACTATTTAGCCATTGTTGCTCGTTCCAACGCGCAACGGCCCGATGTGGCTCTACATCAATAATTAAAGCATCGGGCCACACTTTACGCACACTTACGTAGCGTACCCAGGGCAATTTTTCAATATCTTCTTGCATCACATTAATATCGATTTGCAACAAGTCTTGCTGCTCATCAGCAGTAATCAAAGCTTTAATATGACTTTTCGATGCTTTTCTCAGCTCTCCTCGTACAATAATCTGTTTTAGAGGGAACCAGTGGGCCATAGGTGAAACTTCAGCGTATTTATCACTCAGTAATGTTAAGCTCCACAAAATACCTATCAGTAATACGCCAAAAAATAAACGCTTCAACCATTTTCCCACAGCAACATCCGGTGCTTGAGAAGTTGTACTCACCGTCGCCATTTGCTTTTTCGTCTTTCTTTTTGTTACTGAATGGCTAAGCTTATTCAAAATTAGCTGTTCCTTAATCATCCATGGTTTTTAATATACGATAAATTAGCTCTGGAAACCCCCACCCATGCACCGCCGCCGCTTTGGGTACTAAACTTGACTCGGTCATTCCAGGTACAGTATTCGCTTCTAATAAATACATACGCCCGTCTAAATCCTTTAGAAAATCCACACGTCCCCAACCAGTACACCCAATAGCATTAAAAGCCAATAAAGCTAACTCACGTAGGTTTAACTCTTCCTGAACATCCAATCCACTCGGACAAAAGTATTTTGTTGTTGTATCATGATATTTTGCTTGATAGTCATAAAAATCTCTGGGTGTTTCTATGCGAATACTGGGTAATGCTTCACCCACAATCGTCACCGTTAATTCATCACCAGCAATCCACTCTTCCACTAAAACTTCTGTATCGAAATTCAAAGCATACTTGACAGCATCGATCAATACATCGGTAGTTTCAACTTGAGCAATTCCTAAACTTGATCCTTCTTGGGAGGGCTTAACAAAAAATCGGGTTAGTCCTCCCATCGCTTGTATAATTTCGTCAACCAATCGTGGATTTTTCAGATCCCGCTCAGTTACACGATATCCTCTAGGCACTGGTAATCCACATGCCTCCCATACTTGTTTACTGCGAATTTTATCCATGGCTAATGCCGAACCTAAAACGCCACTGCCAGTGTATGGGAGTCCCATCACATCTAATGCGCCTTGCAGAGTACCATCTTCTCCTCCTGGGCCATGGAGGGCGATAAAAACTTTGTCAAAAGCTTTTTCTGTCAATTCGTTGAGTTGCGAAGGTTTATAATCGATCGCTTCATACTCAACGTTAAGTTCCTTGATTGCTCGACAAATCGCTTTACCAGAACGAAGCGATACCTCCCGTTCCTGCGATTGACCACCTAACAAAACTGCTACTTTACCTATTTTATTAATCTCATCGTCTGAGAGTGTAAATTCCTTGAGATTGGTGTTTTCAGCCATTGTGCTTTATCTCTTGCTCTCTGTTAAACGATTTTCTGTAACGATTTAATCCAAGTCTTGGCAAAAGACCCAATATTGCCAGCACCTTGAGTGATGACGATGCAATCATTCTCTAGCATTTCTTTTAATCTTGTTGCTAAATCTTCTACACGTTGCACTAACACGGGATCGAGGTTATCTCGTTGCCGAATACTACGGCACAAGGCGCGCGAGTCTGCTTTAGGGATACTTTTTTCACCTGCGGCATAAACCTCTAACATAAAAAGCTGATCAACATTTTCTAAAACATTGACAAAATCATCAAATAAGTCTCGTGTTCTTGTATAACGATGAGGTTGGAAAACCATAGCAATTTTTTTATCTGGCCAAGCTTTTTTTGCCGCTCGCAAAGTTGCTTCAACTTCACTGGGATGATGTCCATAATCATCCACAATGGTAACCGTTTTATCATCATTAATTTTATATTGCCCACGGACATCAAACCGCCTATTTATACCTTGAAAATGCGCTAAGGCATCAACAATCGCGAGATCGGAAATACCGTCTTCCGAAGCTGCTGCAATAGCTGCTGTTGCATTCAAAACATTATGTTCACCCGGTATATTTAATGTGATTGATAGAGGTTCAGCTCTGGGGCGCATAACTTTAAATTCACAAGCTGTTCCTTTCTGTTGCACATCAATAGCACGATAATCTGCTTGTTCAGAAAATCCATAGGTAACAACTGAGCGACTGACTTTTGGCAAAATACTTCTAACGTGTTCATCGTCGTAGCATAAAACCGCTAGACCATAGAACGGCAAATTATGTAAAAATTCAACATAAGTCGCTTTGAGTTTTTCGAAATCTCCTTCGTAGGTTTCCATATGGTCATTATCAATATTAGTAATAATCGACATCATAGGATTAAGGTGCAAGAAAGATGCATCACTTTCGTCTGCTTCTGCGATAAAAAAGCGGCTTGAACCAAGCTTAGCACTAGAGCCCACGCTATTAAGACGCCCTCCAATAACAAAAGTCGGATCTTTTTTCCCTTCTCCGTAAATACTCGCAATCAAACTAGTAGTGGTAGTTTTTCCATGAGTACCAGCCACAGCAATGCCGTGACGAAAACGCATGAGCTCAGCCAACATTTCCGCGCGCGGGACAACAGGAATTCTTCTTTGCCTTGCAGCACTTAACTCTTCATTTTGATCATGGATGGCTGTCGATACAACAACCACATCAGCACCTAACACATTATTTGGCACATGCTCTTTAAAGATTTCAGCGCCCATAGATGTCAAGCGTTTAGTCATAGTATTTACATTGATATCAGAACCAGATACGGTATAACCTTGATTTAACAATACTTCTGCAATACCGCTCATTCCAGAACCCCCAATACCAATAAAATGAATGCGCTTGATGCGCCCCATTTCTGGAATTTCGAATTGATGGGTGTAATCTGTCATGCAGGTTTCCTCTTTCACAAAATATTTATACTCATGGCTTGCTCAGTCAAAAACCGACAATACCTATTTTACTTATTAATGTTTTCTTAAAACATCGCAAACTTTACTCACATCAGCTGTGGCATTTGGTTTACCCAATTGTTTCGCTTTCTGGGACATGGCTAGTAATTTTTTATCATCGATTAACAGAGCTTCAATAATTTCCAACAATTTTTCTTTAGATAATTCAGATTGTGGTAACAATATCGCTGCTTCTGCTTCAGTTAAAAATCTTGCATTGGCAGTTTGATGATCATCCACCGCAAAAGGAAATGGTACTAATATTGCCGGTAATCCTACTATTGCCAACTCAGAGATCGTTAAAGCTCCAGCGCGACAGATGACTAAATCCGCCCATGCGTAAGCTTTATCCATATCATCAATAAACTCAGTCACTAAGACTTGACTATTTTTGAGTGTATCAATGCTGTCATCTTTTGACAGCTCGACTTTATGTTGTTGGTAGCTTTCTATGACACTTTCTCGATGACCACTTCCTACTTGATGCCACAACTGCCAGTGGTTTGATGACAATCGATTAACAACTTGTGGTGTTATATCATTTAGTGCTTTTGCGCCTCGAGATCCTCCAAAAACCAAAATATTCATTCCCTTTTCTGAAAATTGATGAGTAATTTCAGAAATCGATTTTCTCACTGGATTTCCAATGACTTGTGTCTTACTCGAGTTTCTAAAAGCATCAGGAAAACCTTGCAAACACTTTTTCGCAAACAATGATGATAAACGATTAGTAAAGCCAGCAATTGCATTCTGTTCGTGAATAACTAAGGGAATTCCTAACCACTTGGCGGCCACGGCTCCTGGTCCACTGGCAAATCCTCCCATGCCTAACACCACATTAGGTTGGATAGCTTTGATAATTTTTTTTGCTTCTAAAATCGCTTTTATTAATCGCCAAGGCGCTTTGAGCAACGCAGAAAAACCTTTGCCTCTCACCCCACTCACCGTCACAGTGGATAACGGAATATGACTTTTAGGCACAATTTGGTTTTCCATACCCACATTGGAGCCTAACCAATGTACTCGCCAATTAGCTTGTAACAAATAATCCGCAACAGCAAGAGCTGGAAAAATATGTCCTCCAGTACCTCCAGCCATCACCAACAAGGTAGGCTGGTTTGATTCTTTTAGCGTTTTGGTACAATCAGCTTTTTTTTGGGGCATGTTTTAGCTCCAAACGCTGTTCTAAATCCGCACGCAATAAAATGGCCAAAGCCATAAAACTGACAAGCATACTACTCCCACCGTAGCTTATAAAAGGTAAAGTAATTCCTTTGGTTGGCAACACACCTAGGTTAACACCAATATTAATTAATCCCTGAGTGGTTAACCAAAAAGCAATACCAAAGACCAAGTAACCACTAAACTCATTCGTTGAACTTTCCGTTGTTAATGCTCGTCGGCCAATTCGCATACTCTTCATAAATATCATGTAATAAGCAATTAAGACACAAGTTACACCCAAAAATCCTAATTCTTCACCGATGATGGCAAAAACAAAATCAGTATGCGCTTCAGGCAAGTACTCCAGTTTTTGAACACTATTTCCTAGTCCTTGGCCTAACCAGTCACCGCGGCCAAATGCTATTAATGATTGCGTTAGTTGATATCCGGTACCAAAAGGATCTTCCCAGGGATTTAAAAAAGCCTGAAGTCTCTTTATTCGATATTCTTGTGTCGTTGCCACTAATGCTAAGGCAGCTGCAACTGCCACAGTCAATACGATAAATTGCCACAAGCGCGCGCCTGCCAAAAACATCATCACCAAGCAAGTAGCGATAATGATCACCGCAGCACCAAAATCTGGTTGTGCTAGCAATAAAGCAGTAATGACAGACACTACGACTAGTGGTCGAATAAACCCTTTGACTTCATGCATCAATGCTTCATGTCTGCGTACTAAATATCCAGCTAGATAAGTGATCACAAAAAGTTTGACAAACTCGGATACTTGTAAAGACATGGGGCCGAGCCTTAACCAACGTCGACTCCCATTAATTTCTTGTCCAATTAAAATCACTACAAGCAATAAGATAATACTGATGATGAGTAGCACTGGGCCTGCTACACGCCAAAAAGCAACAGGTACCATCAATAGCACACTAAACATTGTCAAGCTGAATCCAATATAAACGCTATGCTTGATTGCAAAATAAAATGCACCATTATTTTGGTTCTCAGCGATGGCGACCGAGCTCGACGCCACCATTACCAAGCCGAGCAAAACTAATGCGATCACCCAACCTAATAACCCCATATCGATAGGCAAATCAGCAATAGTTGTTTTGCTTTTATACGTTTTTCCTTTAAGCGTTAACACTTGACTCATAGCAAAGCCTCGATGCATTCAACAAACGAATTACCTCGCGCTTCGAAATTCTCAAACATATCCATACTTGCACAAGCAGGCGAAAGCACAACCCAGTCTCCTGGCTGTGCTAGATCTTTTGCCAAAGCAACAGCTTGTTCCATCGTATCGACGTGAGCAGTATGATACTCCCCTAGCGCTTCCGCTATTTTCACAGCATCTTTACCCATTAAAATCAAATTTTTACAATACTGTTTTATCGCCTTAGCTAAAGGCCCAAAATCTGCGCCTTTACCATCACCACC
Source organism: Pseudomonadota bacterium (assembly GCA_039187085.1). Classification (GTDB taxonomy): domain Bacteria; phylum Pseudomonadota; class Gammaproteobacteria; order Enterobacterales; family JBCCZV01; genus JBCCZV01. The sequence goes on along the minus strand of JBCCZV010000009.1, from coordinate 33,651 downwards.
TGCAATCAGAATAATACGTTGGTTATCCTCAAAACTTATACCCTGCAATGCCGCTATAGTCGCTCCTACATTGGTTGCTTTTGAGTCATTGACCCAAACAATGTCTTGATGTTTTATAACTAACTGACAACGATGGGCTAAACCTTGATAGTTCGTTAATACTTTCTTAATTTGTTGATCGTTAATATCAAACAATTTACCTACAGATAATCCCGCTAAAAGATTGAAGTAGTTGTGATCGCCAACCAATGTCAACTCTGAAACATTAATGATAGCCCTTCCATTCCATGATAAATGCGATGCGTTATTTAAACGTTCTATGGAAGCTATATGTGTGGACTCTTTTCTTGAACTTTGTATAGAATATCGACTCACACCCACGGCTGCTTTTTTTTGCTTATATTCATAACCTGCATCATCATCTATATTGATAATGATCTCTTGTGCAAGTTCCAACAACTTTAGCTTAGCATTACGATAATCTTCGTACGTTTCGTATCTATCCATATGATCAGGTGAAACATTTAATAAAATACCAATTTCAGGTCGCAATGAACTCGTCGCTTCCAGTTGGAAAGAGGATAGTTCAAGCACATAATACTCAGCGTTTTCCTGTAACAACTGCACCGCCGGAATTCCAAAATTACCACCAATTGCGACGCGCTTACCCGATGACTTGAGTAACTGATAAACAACATCGGTTACTGTAGACTTACCGTTTGATCCCGTAATTGCAATTACGGGATCTTTAACTTCTCGAGCAAAACATTCAATTTCACTGATCACTTCAACACGATATTTTGCTAGTTGTGTAAAAAGTTGGTGACGTGTGTCAACACCTGGACTCACTACAGCAAAATCCAATTTTTGCACAATATCATCAGCAAGATTAAAACTACCAAGCTGCACACTTACATCAGTATATTCACTCGATAACTTTTTTAGAGCATTCACCGTCGGCGGCTGGTCTCGGCTGTCTATGGCCAAAACAGGCTGTTTACCCACAAAATGTTCGGCAACAGCTAATCCTGACTTTCCACAACCTATGACTAATACCATACTATTTACCAATACTCCGTATCTTTGTGACAATGATTATCGCAACTTAAGTGTTGCCAATCCGACTAATACCAATACAACAGTGATTATCCAGAAACGCACAATGACCCGAGGTTCTGGCCACCCTTTTAATTCGTAGTGGTGATGTAAAGGGGCCATGTTAAATATTCGTCTGCCGGTCAATTTGAATGATGCCACTTGTAATATGACTGAAATAGTTTCCATGACGAAGACTCCTCCCATGATAAATAGTACAATTTCTTGTCTCACCAAAACCGCTACCATTCCTAAAGCTGCACCTAACGCTAATGCGCCAACATCTCCCATGAAAACTTGCGCAGGATAGGTGTTAAACCATAAAAACCCCAATCCAGCTCCCACCATAGCACCACAAAAAACCACTAATTCGCCAACGCCTGGTACATAAGGAATCGCTAAATAATTGGCAAATTTAATGTTACCCGTCGCATAAGCAAAAATAGCTAGCGCCCCAGCAACCAATACCGTTGGCAAAATCGCTAAACCATCCAAACCATCTGTTAAATTAACTGCGTTACTGGTACCCACTACAACAAAGTAAGTTAGGACGATATAAAAAAATCCCAACGGAATAGCAACATGCTTAAAAAAAGGTACGATCAATTGCGTCTCAACGGGTACCGATGCCGTATAATAGCAGTAAGTTGCAGCCGTTAGGCCTACCACGGATTGCCAGAAATATTTCCAACGAGCAACAAGACCACGCGGATCTTTTTTTACTAATTTCTTATAATCATCCACCCAGCCAATCACTCCAAAGGCCAAAGTCACTAGCATGGTCACCCAAATGTAACGATTGGAGAGGTCACCCCATAAAAGGCAACTGATCATAATTGCCATAATAATCATTGCACCACCCATAGTGGGAGTCCCAGCTTTACTTAAGTGAGATTGTGGGCCGTCATTTCGCACAGTCTGACCAATTTGATGATAACTTAAGCGCTTAATAAAAGTTGGGCCAAGTAACAAACTTAAACTCAATGCTGTCAACACACTCAAAATGGTGCGAAATGTTAAATATTGGACAACATTTAAGGCTGAAAAAAATTCACTAAAATATTCTGCAAGCCAAACTAACATGTTTTATATTCCACCCTCGCCATGAGGTATTTACTCTTCTTCAGTTATTTTCAATGCATTGACCACTTGATCAAGTTGCACCCCTCGTGATCCTTTCAATAAAATCACATAATTTGTTTGTATTTCTGACTGTAGATAAGCCACTAAATCACTTTGCGTGTCAAAGTGTTGCTTGCGTCCTGTAAAAGCTTCTGTTGCGCGTTGACTTAACTTACCGAAACTACACATTTCATCAATACCTAGCTGGCTAGCCACTTCACCCACTTGTTGATGATACGCCTCGGCTTGCTTGCCCAACTCATACATGTCACCAAAAACAAATAAACGATAACCATCAAACTTCGCTAAAGTAGCTAACCCTGCTTTTACCGAATCAAAATTAGCGTTGTAAGCATCATCAAGCAGTTTTGCACCTTTAAAACCTTGATAAGTACTCAGTCGTCCCCCAACATTTTTAAACTGCTGTAATTTTTCGATAATTGTATCGCGTTTCAATCCAGCTTTGATGCCTGCAGCAAATACAAGACCAGCATTTACCGCATTGTGTTCACCTAAACAGGATAATGAAACCGATGTATTTACTTTCTGATAACACATTTGAAAATGCAAAGTATCTTTATTTTGTTCAATTTTATCTACTGATATATGGTAATTTTCACTACAACCAACCTTTACAATTTCATGAGGCTGAGCGGCTTGTTCCATCACCCCCACAAAGTGAGTATCACCATTAATAATTGCAACTCCAGATGCTTCCAAGCCCTGAAAAATTTCACTTTTGGCATGAGCAACACCTTCTAAACTACCGAAACCATCTAAATGCGCAGGCCCAATGTTGGTAATAATGGCGATATTGGGTTTTGCTATTGCTGTTAATGTAGCAATTTCTTGTGCATGGTTAGCACCCATTTCAATCACTGCATATTTGTGTTGAGATTCTAAACGAAAAAGAGTTAGCGGTACGCCAATCTCGTTATTATAATTTCCCTGTGTAACAAGTAATTTGTCTTCTTCATTGAACACACAGGCCAACATTTCTTTAACAGTTGTTTTACCGTTACTGCCTGTCACCGCGACCACTAAGGGATTCACTTTATCACGAATATACGTAGCTAGTTGACGTAACGATAAACGAGCATCTTTAACAAGGATTTGCCTCGAAATATTTGGCAAAACTCGCTCAGTAATGCAAGCAATAGCACCTTGAGTCATTGCTTTTTTAGCAAAATCATGACCATCAAAATTTTCGCCTTTAATACAAACAAATAATGCTTGCTCACAATCCTCGCGACTATCAATAACAATATTTTTTATTTCAGCAGCAAGATTTAAATCAGATGCTTCGACATCAAAAGATTGTATCTTACCTGCTACAACTTTCGCACAATCTTCCAAAGTAAAGGGTATCAAGAGGTTCTCTCCATAAGCACATTAGTCGCGACGGCTTCATCACTAAAAACAATACGTTTACCTGCGATATCTTGATAGTCTTCGTGTCCCTTACCAGCTATCAATACCCAATCATTTTTAGAGGCTTGAGTAATCGCAAACGTGATGGCTTCTTGCCTATCAAGAATTCGAGTCACGCGATCTGTGTTTTTCATACCTTCTTCAATTTGTTTAATAATATCTAATTCGGATTCATTTCTTGGGTTATCGTTGGTAATAATTACTTTATCTGCAAGACTTTCAGCTATGCTTCCCATGATCGGTCGTTTAGGTTTATCACGCTCTCCACCGCACCCAAAGACTAACCATAATCGTCCTTCACAATGTTGACGTGTCACTATTAAAGCTTTTTCTAAAGCATCAGGAGTATGTGCATAATCAATCACTACCTGTTGTCTTTCGGTAAATGAATTGTCTGTTTCTACAACTAATTTTTGCATTCTACCTGGTACAGGTAGTAATTTTTCTAGTTTATTAATGTCTTGATTAAAAGAAATATTTTCATCAAGACATAATGCGGAAAAAGCTAATAACGCATTACTTACATTGAAATCTCCGACTAAAGGTAACTTCGCAAGCACCCTACCCCAATGCGAGTGAGCTCGGATTTCCATACCATTATGGTAACGCTTTAAGATTTCGTATTCGCAAAAACTGTCCGTAAATTTTTGTTGCGCATCTACACCAACAGCTAATTTATTTCTAGCTTGTGTCAGAGTCGTCTGTATCAACTCCACTCCATAAGCATCATCGGTACATATCACCATAGAAGACAACTCTGAACGCTTAAAAAGTTTCATTTTTGCCTGCCAGTAATTTTCCATCGTCTTATGATAATCAAGGTGATCTTGCGTTAAATTCGTAAAAATAGCTGTTTTTATTGGGCAGCCAGCTATTCGTTGTTGTTCTAAAGCGTGTGAAGAGACTTCAATTGCAATGTGACGAATACCTTGCGCGTAAAACTGACTCAATTTTTCATGTAGCGCTAAACTACCAACTGTTGTGTTACCAGTAACTTCTAAATTGCCGAGCAAACCAACACCAAGAGTACCCATGTAAGCGCATGGTTTTCCAACTTGCTGTAAAAGTTGAGCAATAAAGTAGGCAACACTGGTTTTTCCGTTCGTACCTGTCACAGCGTAAACTGCCATCTCTTGCACAATGTTATCGTAAAAGCGGCAAGCCATTTGTCCCATTATTTCTCGAATGCGACTGACCTCGATAACATGGGGAGTGTCATTAAATGTAGAAACATCAAGTGGCTCTGATATGACAGCAACGGCTCCAGCATCCAAAGCCTGTTGTATAAATTGTCGACCATCAAAAACCTCTCCGCATACTGCAAAAAAAACATAACCCGGTTTAACTTGGCGGCTATCATCAGTTAAGCCAAGCACCAAAGGATTGAAATCAGTCGGAGCTGCTAATATCCCTAGCAAGTCACGAAGTTTAGATGTCATCTGGGCGTACCCTCTTCTGATGACTGGCTAACCTTATATCGGTTTTTTCTACTTTATCAGGAGCGGCATTAATAATTCGTAGAGCTTGCCGCATAACACGCGCGTAGGTTGGTGCTGCCGTTTCACCACCATGATAGTAATCACCTGCTGGATTATCGATGACAACAACCGCAGCTAATCTTGGACTTTCTAAAGGAGCGATACCTGCGAAAATTGCTGTGTAATTACTAGTGTATCCACCTTCTGCTGCTATGCGATTGGTGCCGGTTTTGCCCGCAACACGATACCCTCTAAGTCGAGCTGCTTTACCCGTCCCTTCTTCACTCACCACCTCTTCTAACATAGCGACGACTGCTTTGGCATTGGTCTCCGAAATTACACGCTTTTTTTCGAAACCATGATTTTCAGGATGTTTTAGTAAAGTGATAGGTAATAAATATCCGCCATTGGCAATGACGGAATAAGCCCTAGCCAGTTGCAGAGCTGTTACAGCAACACCATATCCATACGATAGCGCTGCTCTCTCAAACTGAGACCACCTTGTGCGAGTTGCAAAAATTCCTTGGCTTTCTCCAGGAAAGCCGACTCCCGTCTCAAGTCCGAAGCCAACGGCATAAAACCCTGCCAGTAACTGCTCTGTTGTTAATTTCAAAGCAATTTTAGAGGAGCCAATATTACTGGATTTGCGTAAAACACCGGCTAAATCGAGTTTACCGTAATTGGCTCCTCCATCTCTGACCCAACTACCTCCAACGCGCATGATGCCCGGTGAAGTGTCAATGATCGTATTTGGAGCAATATCACCGAACTCTAATCCACTTAATACAGTAAAGGTTTTGGCTGTGGAACCTGGTTCAAAAATATCCAATAAGGCTCTGTTGCGGGTTAAATTAGGTAAACGTGATGCATTAAGATTTGGGTTGAACGAGGGTTGATTAACCATCGCCAAAACTTCGCCAGTATGCACATCTAAAATCACCATAGAGCCTGAACTAGCTTCAAACTGCTTAACTGTTCTTTTTAATTCACGATAAGCAGCTGTCTGTATTTTGAGATCGAGGCTTAAGGCTAAGTTTTTTCCAGGTCGCATAGGCTTAGCAACGCCATCGTGGGCAATGACACGACCAAGCCTGTCTTTAGTTACCCATTCAAGACCTTGTTCTCCGGTTAACCAGGTGTCAAAAGACTTTTCTATACCTTCAAGACCTTGATCTTCGATGCCTGTAAAACCTATGACATGCGCTGTGACTTCAGCAGAAGGATAGAAACGTTTAGACTCGCCTAATAGATTAACACCAGGAATATTTAAACGACGAATATAGTTAGCAACTTCTGGTGCTAAGTGCCGCTCAATATATACAAACTGTCGCTGGCCACGTGCTTTGACCCATTGTGTTAATTCATCACTAGATTTTTCCAGCAATACTGCCAACTGATGCCAACGAGAGTCAGCAAAAATTTTAGGTGACTGGATAAGTTGCGATGGATTCACCCACAAGCTTTGTACAGGAATACTAATGGCAAGATCGTAGCCATTACGATCGGTTATAACGCCACGATAGGCCGGAATCACTTTTTGGCGTTTGATTCTTGCTTCACCTTGATCACGCAGAAAATCAAAATCAATCACCTGCACTTGAGCAGCACGCAATAAAACTAAAACAAACAAACAAAAAACCACGAAGTGAACCAAAAAATATCGATAACGATAAAATAGTGACTCTCTTTTTTGTGATGTCATTGCGCAAGAATCCTTTCATTTTGAGATGTAACATGTTGCATGCCCAGCTCACTTGTAGCAATCGATTCAATTCGGCTATGCTCACCAAGAGCACTTTGCTCCAATCTTAAATTAAGCCATTCCACATCCAATTTTTGTTGTAATTCACGCTGTTTTTGGAGTTCAGCATTGAGAGTTCTGATTTTATGGCTAACATAGACTTGCGCAAAAGCACTGACAATAACACACAGCAGTATCAGGTAAAAATAAACGGGTATTTTGGCTAATGGCATCATAATCGACTTTACGGATAACGATGGCCTTTTCGCTATTGACACGTATTTACCTCTAAGTTGCGTTAAATTAGCTTGGGGATTTCTTGGTATGAAATCCCAATGATGATTATAATTTTTCAGCGGTTCGCATAACCGCGCTTCTCGAACGGATATTGACCTCTAGTTCTTCTTTAGAAGGATAAACCGCTTTACCGATTACTTTTAATTTAGGGTTCAATTCCGTATAAGGAATGGGTAACCCTGGAGGAAAATCGTCTCCTTTCGCTTGATTGCGCATAAATTGTTTAACGATTCTATCCTCGAGCGAATGGAAGCTGATAACCACAAGCCGCCCACCTGCAGCTAATACATCAAGAGCATCATCCAGCAATTTTCTCAAGTCATCCAATTCATTGTTTATATGTATCCGTATAGCTTGAAAGCTTTTAGTTGCTGGGTGTTTATGTTTATCCCAATTAGGATGTGCTTCTGCAATAACTGAAGCTAATTCTTTCGTCGTGGTAAAAGCCTGCTTCTCTCGTTTTATTGCTATGGCTTTAGCAATACGCTTTGCGTATTTTTCGTCACCATAATTTTTGAGTATTCGCGCTAGCTCAATTTCTTTCACGCCTTGTAACCACTTGGATGCAGGCTCTCCACGAGTCGTATCCATGCGCATGTCCAAAGGACCATCGTTTATAAAGCTAAAACCTCTTTCTCCTTGATCAAATTGTGGTGAAGAAACCCCTAAATCCAATAAAATACCATTTATTTGGCCATAGACATTGTAATCCGATGCAATTTTTTTTATGTTACTAAACGAATCATGAACAATAGCAAAGCGCCCGTTGTTTTTTGCTTGCAGCTCTTTGGCAATTGAAATCGCATCAGGATCTTTGTCTGTTGCTATTAATAAGCCTTTCGATAGCTGATTTAAAATTTTTTCGCTATGACCACCTCGACCAAATGTACCATCAAAATAGATGGCGTTTGGGTCGATAGATAAGCACGACACCGCTTCTTTAAGCAGCACCGTAACATGTTTGTTATTTTGTTCTGTACTCAAAATGATAAATCCGGTAAGTCTTCTTTCTCCAAATCTACTTGATGCGCTTCAATATCCGCTTTAATCTGAGCATGCCACGATTCAGCATCCCAAAGCTGGAAAGTTCGTCCTTGTCCCGCTAAAACAACTTGCTTATCTAAGCTAGCATGATTTCGTAACATGCCAGGTATTAACAAACGACCGCTTTTATCAAGTTCCACATCCGTTGCATGTGATAATAAAATGCGTTTAATGCGAGCATGAATTGTATTGGTGTTAGAAAGTGCCATGAGTTCATGCTCTAGTTTTTCCCATTCAGGAATAGGGAATAACAATAAGCACGGCAAGACCAAATCAATTGTGGCAATAAGCTCATTGCCACAATGCGCGCTCAGTTGCTCGCGGTATTTCGTTGGAAATACCAAGCGACCTTTGCCATCCATATTGACCGTATTGGCACCTCGGAACACGCACTGTCACCTCAAGTTGAACTCGCCACTTTTCCCCACATTGTGACACAATTACCCACGTAATTACACTATAGTTAGCGTGTACCAACGATGTCAAGATTCTCCTAGATTTTTTACTGCTAATTTCTTTTATTTAACAGGGGTTTACTAAACAAAAGTATGAGTCATAACAATCCTTTATATTCAGATTGTTAAACGGTTTTTTTCATGAAGTTTTTAATAGTGTGAACTAAGTCGTTGATTACAATTTCAGCGAATTGCGAGTCGAGATTAGATTCGGTGAGAACTTAAACAGATAGATAAGAGGTCTTAAGAGTTGAGAGCCGGCCTATAAGCCGGATTCTGTCGAGAACAGTCATTCGTCTTGGATACTCGTCACCCAGTATCTCTAGCGACCAACCCAGGTTCAACACGGGCCATATTATAGAACCTCTATTTGGTCTTGCTCCAGGTGGGGTTTACCCTGCCACTGATGTTACCACCAGCGCGGTGCGCTCTTACCGCACCATTTCACCCTTACCTAACTTGGAAGTTTAGGCGGTATATTTTCTGTGGCACTTTCCATAGGCTTACGCCTTCCAGGCGTTACCTGGCACCCTGCCCTGTGGAGTCCGGACTTTCCTCCAAGCCTAAAGCTCAGCGACTGCTCAGCCGACTCTCAAGCGAGATTCTATGGGTTGAACCTCTCTAATGCAAGTTTATAGAGTTGGTTTTTAGAGTAAATGGTTCTTGAAGCGACAATACTTGCTGCTTTTTTGACCGGAAGCTCTTTTACCAAACAACTCAGCCACTGCAAGGCTTCATCATCAATCGTGTTTTCGCTCGGTTCAGGCTCCACAAAACCTTGTACAACAATAACAAATTCACCTTTTAATCCACTGCCCTCAGCACTTAATTGCCACAAGTTTTTAAGAGTACCTCGATAGACAGTTTCATAGGCTTTTGTCAGCTCTCGACATAAAACCGCCAGCCTTTCACTATCAAAAACTTCGGACATGTCCGACAAACAGTCGGATAAGCGATGTTTTGATTCGTAAAAAATCAAGGTTCTCGTTTCTTTTGCAAGTAAATCCAACTTTTTTTTGCGTTGTGAAGTCTTAGCGGGCAAAAAACCTTCAAAAGTAAAGCGGTCTGTCGAAAGCCCCGACACACTCAATGCAGCAATTAATGCACACGCCCCAACAACCGGAACAATTTCAATCCCTTTTTTAGCCACGCTGGAAACTAAAAAATAACCAGGATCACTAACTAAAGGAGTTCCAGCATCACTGACAAGCGCGACTTGCTGACCAGTTTCTAAGCGTTCGACAATTTTGTGGCTTCGTTCTCCTTCATTATGTTCATGCAATGAAATAATGGGGGTTTGAATACCAAAATGATGGAACAGCTTGCTGGTATGTCGGGTATCTTCTGCCGCTACTAAGTCAACACTTTTTAGCGTGTTTAACGCTCTAGGCGTGATATCATCAAGGTTGCCAATGGGTGTTGAAACAATAAAGAGTTTGCCAGGTTCGGTTGCTGTCATAAAATAGAGGCTCTTTTAATCAAATTAGTCGTAGCGGATTAATGTCTGGATAGACTAAAATCCGACAGAATTGCAGCAAACCCTACACAAAATTAAAGGCGTTTGGAATAAATAATGACGAATCATGTACACAATATTGTCGCACGGTATCAGGCTACCCGCAATTGGGTAGCAATAATATGCACTTGTTTATTATTGAGTGGTTGTGTCACAACCCCCTACCAACAACTACCTTCAAATTCCCAAAACCATTATGAGACTTACAACAATGTAGGCTCTTATTTGAGCAAAGCTCACTTAAGTGCACCCAAAGCTCAAGCTTTTTACTTGTTCAAAGCGAGTGAAATGCTAGTTGAGCAAGAAGAATACGAACGCGCCAAAGAAATTTTGGAAGTAATTTTTATTCAGGAGCTAGAACCTGATCAACGCAATCAATACCATGTATTATATGCACTGGCACTTACATCGAGCTTTCCCACGGAAAGTGTTCAACAACTTAGTCAAGTCACACTCTCCTCATTATCAGATAGTTATCTTGTTCTTTTCTATAAAGCGAAAGCCATAAGCTACACCAAAATCGGCGATGGCCCCACAGCATTCCAAGCAGCTATAGAGCTACGGAATCGCGTGACCAATCTAGCCGAGCAAGAAGAAGCCAAAACTTTACTTTGGCAGGGCCTTATAATTACTCCTTACGACTCTCTTAATTACTATCGCCAGACTTATTACGAACCTGCATTGTTGGGCTGGATTGATCTGGCTATTTTGTACCAACAATTTTCTAACTCACCTGATGAGCTTTTAGTGGCCTTGAGAAATTGGCGACAATCTCATTCTAATCATGAAGCCTATGCGCAATTACCAGACGAGTTGAAACTAGCAGAAAGAGCGCAGCCTTACGAAATCAATCAAATTGCACTCCTGTTACCTTTTAAAGGGCCTTATAACCGGGTTTCTAAAGCAATCAGAGACGGTTTTATGCATGCACATCTGATGCAATCTAGAAACGCCACCTTGAAAGTTTATGATACCAGCGACTATTACTCCATTATCACCGCCTATCAAAAATCTATTGATGAAGGCGCAGATTTTATCGTAGGTCCATTAACAAAGAGAAATATTAACGAGCTAGTAGCTTTCTACGACGCTTTGCCTAAACCTACATTAACTTTAAATCGTTTAGAGAACCTCATGCGTAATGATGAGCTTCTTTATCAGTTTGGTTTACCGATTGAGGATGAGGCGAAACAAGTCGCAGCACGAGCATGGAATGATGGTAAACGTAAAGCGGTAGTCATGGCTCCAAAAACGAACCAAGGACAAAGGGCAATAGAAACTTTCGAAAAAGAGTTTGCGGCACTAGGCGGTGAAATCGTAGCTAATTTACGTTTCAAACCTGGTGAAAACCATCAAACTGCGATAAAAGAAATATTGGGCGTAGATAAAAGTGAACGGCGAAAAAACACAATACGTTACTTGTTAGGAGAAAAGCTAGAGTTTGAGCCTAGACGTCGTCAAGATGCTGACTTTATCTTTTTAGCTTCGTCACATCGCGATGCACGGCAAATTAAACCTTTTTTGAATTATTATTATGCTATAGAGCTTGATGTTTATGCCACTTCAACCATATTTTCAGGAGCTTTAACGCCAACTAAAGATAAAGATCTCAATGGTATTGTCTTTTGCGATATTCCCTGGCTCATCGATAAAAGCCCTCTTTACAATGAACAGAGAAATCTCATCGCTGATATGTGGCCTCAGGCAACTCAATCGCAAGCACGTTATTTTTCACTTGGCCATGATGCGTACGCTATTAGTCGTGACTTGAGCAAACTTAGGGCTTATCCCCGATATCGTCTAGAAGGTTTAAGTGGCAAATTATCAGTCAATCAAACAGGTACCGTTGAGCGAGATTTGAGTTGGGCGATTTTCAAGCAAGGGCGTCCTCAACAAATCCAATAATTGGCAAAAATTTTAAGGAAACTGGGATGTCATCTACCCGCGATATAGGCTCACATTTAGAAAATCAATCGCAATTGTTCTTAGAGTCGCAAGGATTAACATTTATAGCGCGTAATTTCTATTGTAAAATGGGAGAAATTGATCTCATTATGCGTGACCAAGACTGCTTGGTTTTTGTTGAGGTTAGATATCGCTCAGATCACCGCTTCGGTTCTGGGCTTGAAAGCGTTAGAGGCTCAAAGATACGAAAACTAGTGAAGACAGCACAGTTTTATCTGCAAAAACACCAGCTTTTCGACAGAGTCAGCTGTCGATTTGATGTTGTAGCCGTGTCTTCAGGTGATGACAGGCCTCTCGATTTTAATTGGATTAAAAACGCTTTTAGCGCTGATGGCATGGTGTGATGATAGTTTTGTCTTGAAAAAACACCTTCAAATAAGCATTAAGTTAAGAAGCAAGTCATAGAGTCATTCGTTTAAAAGGCAACTTATTCATTATGGATACAACACAACGCGTTAGAGATACTTTTAATGAAAGTATTCAAACAAAAATTGCTGCAGCCGATGCGCTGATTGAACCGATTTCAGTAGCCGCCGACATCATGGTGAATTGCCTTTTGCAAGGCAATAAAATTCTTAGTTGCGGTAATGGCGGCTCTGCCGGTGATTCACAACACTTTTCCTCAGAAATGCTCAATCGTTTCGAACGCGAACGCCCCAGCTTACCCGCGATAGCTCTCACTACAGATACATCGACATTAACGTCAATAGCCAACGACTATAGCTACAACGAAGTCTTTTCTAAGCAAGTACGCGCTTTAGGAACTCAAGGTGATGTTTTATTGGCTATATCTACTAGCGGTAATTCGCGAAATGTAGTACAGGCCATGGAAGCGGCCCTAAGTCGAGACATGCTAATCGTTGCCCTTACAGGAAAAGACGGCGGCGAAATGGCTGGCTTCTTAGGCCCAAACGACGTAGAAATTCGTGTACCTTCTAACTCGACAGCAAGAATCCAAGAAGTGCACTTAGTGCTAATCCATATTCTATGCGATTTAATTGATTGTCGTTTATTTGGTACAGATGAACAATAGAGCAGTAAATTACTACTCAAAATATGAGTTTAAACTTTAAAGGTTCACACTGAATAACAATAAACGAGGTTAACTTTTATGAATCGCTCTATAGTTGTTGTATTCTTTTTGATGATGAGTATCAATCTCGGCGGCTGCGCAGGCGCTATTGTTGCTGGTGCTGCTGTAGGAGCATCAACGGCTCACGATAGAAGAACCACGGGTACCATCGTTGAAGACGAAGCTATCGAGATAAAAGTTGCCTCTTTGCTTAGAGAAAACGAGGACTTTAGAAAGAAAAGTAGTGTAAGCGCTGTCAGTTTCAACAATATAGTTTTATTGGTTGGGCAAGCTGCATCTACTGAAATTTCTCGACAAATAGCTAAAGAGGTTGCCAATATCCCTAAAGTCCGTCGAGTTCACAATGAAATTCGCAAAGCCGCACCCAGCTCCACATTAACTGAATCCAGTGATGTATGGATTACATCCAAAGTGAAAACCATGATGATTGCTGAGAAAGATTTGGACTCAACTCGCGTTAAAATTTATACAGAGAACGGTGAAGTGTTTTTGATGGGTTTAGTCACTCAATTAGAAGCCCGCCGCGCCATTGCTGTGGCAAGAAATATTTCGGGCGTACAAAAAATCGTTGAGCTTTTCGAATATATATCACCGCAAGGATAGTCACTTTGTCAAGCATTCCTTGCTCTAAAAGTGCATAATTCAGTGGTAAAATTGATTAAGTTATTTTATTACCGTTAGTGTGGGTTTTTTTGCAGGCTTACTAGCTTCTGATACTCTATTTTGTTCAAGACCTTCGCCAGAAACTCTTGAACCATCGACTAACGAAGGGGCTTCTTGTAAAACCTTCGAATCTTGAACATCAGCCTGAGTAGCTTCCTGTTGATCAAGCTCGTCAGTAAATGCCATGCCTTGACCATTCTCACGGGCATAAATCGCAAGCACCGCTGACATAGGAACAATAATTTCCCTAGGAGCACCTGAGAACCTAGCCTTGAACATGATGTGCTTATTGCTTATCGAAAAATCATTAATAGAATGAGGGGCAATATTTAAAACAATCTGATCTTCCTTGACATACTCTTCTGGCACTTGCACACCATCGATTAATGTATTCACAACGATAAATGGTGTGCATGCATTATCTAAAATCCATTCATAAAGCGCTTTCACAAAATAGGGTCTATTGGATGTCATTAACCCATCTCCTAAAATAAGCCTATTGATAATCACCAAGCTCAGTGGTGGGTAGTCAATTGAAAAGTAGTTACATCAAAAAACTAACGATTTTTCATTTCTCGTTCTGAGTCACTTAAACTTGCTTTGAATGAATCTAAATCAAAAACGCGTTCCATGTACTCTTTGACTTCTTTAGAGCCTCGACCTGTTAATTCGATCCCTAGAACGTTTAAACGCCATAAAAGTGGGGCTAAGCAACAATCAACTAAGGTAAATTCATCACTTAAGAAATACTTGGTGTCAGAAAAAACAGGAGCTAAAGTAATTAAGGAGTCTTTTAGAGAGCTTCTAGCGCGTTGCGCTTCCATCTCTTTACCGTTATAAATGGTATTAAGTAAACTATACCAATCTTTTTCAATACGATGCATCATTAAACGGCTTCGCGCTCTCGCCACAGGGTAAACTGGCATCAGAGGAGGATGAGGGAAACGCTCGTCCAAATACTCCATAATGATACGGCTTTCAAACAAGACCAACTCGCGGTCAACCATAGTAGGAACAGCGTTGTAGGGGTTTAGATCAATTAAATCATCGGGTTTATTGTCAGGATCGACATTAACCACTTCGTAATTAACCCCTTTTTCTGCTAAAACAATTCTTACTTGGTGACTATAAATATCTGAACCACCAGAATAAAGTGTCATAATTGAGCGTTTGGCAACGACAGCCATAGTAGAATTTCTCCGTTTTCGATGAGAACAACGTCAAAAAGGGGGCAAGCCCCCTCTATTTTTATGTGGAGATGTTCACATATCTAATGAACGTCTTTCCAGTATTCCTTTTTCAAGAAATAGGCAAGAGCAAAGAAGCCTAAGATAAAAAGAAGAACTTTCAGGCCAAGGCTCTCGCGCTTTACCCGAATAGGTTCACCGGAATAGGCTAGGAAGTTTACCAAATCTCTAATTGCTTCGTCATATTCTTTTGGTGAAAGCTGGCCTTTAACAGCTAATTTTAAAGGATCTGACTCGTCATCCGTTAATTCTTGCAAACCTTGCAAAGGCGCTAAAACGTGCGGCATACCCACATCTTTAAAGACTGTATTATTTACACCATAAGGTCTTTTTTCGTCAATATAAAAAGCTCTTAGATAATTGTATAACCAATCTTCGCCTCTAACGCGCGCCACAAGTGTCAAATCAGGTGGTTGAGCACCAAACCAAGTGGCGGCATCTTTACTGTCCATAGATATTGTCATTAAATCACCAATTTTGGCACTTGGTGGCAAAAAGTTCTCTTTAGCAATATCAAGGGGAATGTGCAAATCATTCGCCACTCTCTCGTAGCGTTGATACTCCATAGAGTGGCAACCGAAACAATAGTTCATGTATAAGCCCACACCACGTTGCAACGAAACCGGATTTTTAAGATCAATATTCGCAGGATCAGCTGGAAAGTAACTACCCCCGCCTGCAGCAAATACCGCGCTGGGCAACAACAATAATGTTAAAAATAGTTTTTTCATTTGTATGTCACCCTCTCTGGTACAGGCTTCGTTTTTTCATACTTGGTATAGATTGGCATCAATAAGAAGAATGCAAAGTAGAAAACCGTAAACAGCTGCGAGAAGAAAGGGTTAGCAGAGGCCGGGTCTTCAAATGCAAATCCGAAGACAACCGCAAAAATAGTTCCTGCATCATTGGGTTGTTTAACACCCATGTAACCCAAGCCAATAAAACTTATAATAAAGCCAACTAACATCAGTTTAAACGAAAGGCCTCTGTAACGAATTGATTTAACTTTACATTTATCTAACCATGGTAAGAAAAATAACAACACGATAGCGGCGCCCATAGCGACGACACCCAACACCTTCGAAGGCACAGCACGTAAAATGGCATAGAAAGGCGTGAAATACCAGACAGGAGCAATATGCTCAGGTGTTTTCAAGGGATTAGCTGGTTCAAAATTAGGTGGCTCAAGAAAGTATCCCCCCATCTCTGGAGCAAAAAAGATGACGCCGCAGAAGAAAAACAAGAAAAATGCCACTCCAGCCATATCTTTCACAGTGTAGTAAGGGTGAAAAGGGATGCCATCAACAGGAATACCATTCTCATCTTTATTCTGCTTAATCTCGACACCATCAGGGTTATTGGAGCCAACTTTGTGAAGCGCAACTATGTGTAAAAATACCATAAGGACTAATGCCAGAGGCAAGGCAATAACATGTAGCGCGAAAAAACGATTCAATGTAGCACCTGATGGAATATAATCCCCTTGGATCCAAATCACTAAGTCTTCACCAATGATCGGTATAGCACCAAATAGGTTTATAATAACTTTGGCTCCCCAGAATGACATTTGCCCCCAAGGTAACAAATACCCCATAAAAGCTTCTGCCATTAACAGCACGAAGATAATCATACCGAATATCCAAACGAGCTCTCGGGGTTTTTTAAATGAGCCATACATTAAACCACGGAACATGTGCAGATAAATCACCACGAAAAAAGCCGATGCGCCTGTGGAATGCATGTATCGGAGTAACCAGCCCCACTCAACGTCTCGCATAATGTATTCGACGGAAGCAAATGCGCCTTCAGCAGTGGGGGTATAGTTCATCGTTAACCAAATTCCAGTAAGAATTTGATTAACGAGTATTAATATCGCTAGCCCGCCAAAGTAATACCAAAAGTTGAAGTTCTTTGGCGCGTAATATTGACCAATATGCTCGTTCCAGGTTTTGATCAGAGGAAATCTGTCGTCAACCCACGCGAGCAAAGTACCTTGTTTCGTAGCCATTATTTAGACACTCCTCTAAGCATCAGCTCCCACCATTAACGTGTTGTCGTCAAGGTAAGAGTGAGGTGGAACTAGCAAATTAAGTTGTGCAGGAACGCTTTTGTAAACGCGTCCGGCCATATCAAATTTTGAACCGTGGCAAGGGCAGAAAAATCCGCCTGTCACTTCCGGGCTAATCGCCCCAAGCTGTTGCTTAAACGATGGTGAGCACCCTAAATGAGTGCAAAGTCCAACAAGCACCAGTATTTCAGGTTTGATAGATCTATACGCGCCTTTTGCGTACTCGGGTTGTTGCTCTTGATTAGACTCAGGGTCAGCCACTAAATCAGCTTTGCTATCTAATTCATTTAAAATGGTTTGCGGACGGCGGATAACCCAAACCGGTTGGCCTCGCCATTCAACGGTGATTCTTTCGCCCTCTCTGAGCTTGCCTATATCGACTGTGACTGGCGCGCCTGCAGCTTGCGCTTTAGCACTCGGCTGAAATGAACTAATGAAAGGAACAGCCGTAAACCCAGCACCGATAGCGCCAACAACAACCGTTGAGCCGGTCAGAAAACGTCGGCGTCCTGAATCTACACCTTCAGTACTCATTAGGTATGTCTCCCCACTTAGACTGGTAACTTAGGTGTTGCACCCAAATTTTTTTCAATAAATGAAATGTCCTATTTGGACCTTTAAAGGAACTTAAAGCGCGTAATCATATAGAAACTATAACGTTATCGCAATAATAACTGCTAACAACTCACTTTTAAATTCAACCTTAAATGCTCGCTCATGCTGATAAAACGAGATACGCTGACAACTACAGCCAGGTTTAATAAGAATTGCATTCGGTATTTATTAATGCCGCAATAGCAAAAAGCACAAAAGATTGACAAGTTATTTCAACTTAAAAGCAAATTCGTCTTGAATTACGCACTTGTTATCACCTGAACGAAATTATAGTGACCAGTCTGACGACATGCAATGTTAGGTAACATTTAGAATGTTTTAGGGAGGAATCTAGACAGAAAATTGTTAATGAGAAGCATTTATGGACACCCGATAGGGTATCCATAAAAATAAGCGAATTAACGCTTGGAGAATTGAGGTCTTTTACGTGCTTTATGAAGACCTACTTTCTTACGCTCAACCGCTCTTGCATCACGAGTAACATAGCCCGCCTGACGAAGAGCTGGTCGTAATGCTTCGTCATATTCCATTAGAGCACGAGTGATACCCAGACGAATTGCACCGGCTTGGCCTGTGCCTCCGCCACCTTTAACGGTGATTTTGATATCAAACTTATCTAACATCTCGACTAACTCAAGTGGCTGTCTAACAACCATGCGAGAAGTTTCACGGCCGAAATATCTGTCTAAAATGAGATTATTCACAGTGATTTGTCCTGAACCTGCTTTCAAAAACACACGAGCGGTGCTGCTTTTACGGCGGCCAGTACCATAATATTGTTTATCTGCCATAATTCCTGCTTCCGTAGGTTAATTGATTAAATATCAAGAACTTTTGGTTGTTGAGCAGCATGCTTGTGCTCAGGACCAGCAAAGACTTTCAACTTTTTGAACATCGCTCGACCCAAAGGGTTCTTCGGCAACATACCTTTAACAGCAGTTTCGATAATGCGCTCTGGCGCTTTTTGAACTTGCTTTTCAAAGTTGATTGACTTGATACCACCAGGATAACCCGTGTGCCAGTAGTACATTTTGTCGGAAGCTTTGTTGCCGGTTACTGCAACTTTTTCTGCATTGATAACAACGATATAATCGCCTGTATCAACGTGAGGGGTATACTCAGCTTTATGCTTACCGCGTAGGCGTTTGGCAATTTCAGCTGCTAATCTGCCAAGCGTTTTACCAGATGCGTCAACCACATACCAGTCTCGCTTAACCGTTTCAGGTTTTGCACTAAAAGTTTTCATACTCACTATCGCTCCACCAAAGGACCAATTATTTCAAAAGAGAGAAAAATACCCTTTTCACTCTAATGCGCGTCAACATCGACTGACTCGCGAATCTCCACAACGTTCTACTAAGAAAATGCTGGATTTTCAATAAGATAGTAAATCATATTAGGGTTGTTGTTATTGGTTAAGGCTCAAACGCTTAAACGACTAACTCTCTCTTGTATAAGGGTTAATCAAGAAGCTTACCTTGTTTATTTAATCGCGGTACTCATTGATGATAGCCGCACATTGTGCATGAAAAAATTTTTAATGTCGATCTTTTATTGTATTTTTGATGATGAATTTTTGAGTCGTTTTTTTGCAAAGAATACTGCGACGGAATTTTGCACAACTCAATCATAAAACACTTTTTGCTTCAATAACTTAATGATTTGGCCAGAATATAGAACCTCTCCCTTACCATTGGTGAGCCATCGTTAAGTTAAGTCATTTACAACTTAGCGTATTTTGCAACGAGAAACCTAACCAGCCAACGCGGCATGCAAACAATCTGATTCAGTTTGAAAGCACGCAACCAATGAACTATTCACAAAAAGCAAAACTGTCTTTAAGCTCACACAAAGCTGCTTTCAACTGTTGGTTTTCTGCATCCAATGTTTTTATAGCACCCACCAAGACAGCGTTCAATTGCCCGTAAGCCACCGATAAAGTCTTATCAGTATTACGATGAATAACCTCTGGCACAATACTTTCGAGTTCTTGAGCAATAAACCCTATTTGCCGTTGTTGTGAATCATCATTACGCATCTTGTAATACACAGGTTGCATGTTACGAACACGTTGTAAGCCTTCATCGAAATCTTGTATTGCAGTTTTGTATTTTTCATCACTTATGGTCGTCACTTTGCCGGTAACCGTTAATGGTCCATTAAGCAAAATACTCCCATTACGAAAAATCGTCATGGCATTACGGGATTGCTCAACTGTGCCATTACCTACAACAAAAATCGGATCATTAGGTGCAGATAAAATAGGATCAATATCAGGAAAAGTAGAATTATACTCTCCAATAACAAAGGCACTTTTCGCTTGCGCTTGGGTACCTTCCCCAAAAGCACTAGAAGACAGCCCAATAGCTTGTGTCAGAAAACCAAAACTGGATGATGACTCACCATTTGCAAAAGTCTCTGTACCAAATGCGACGGCATCAATCCCTTCAGCTATTGTGGCAAACCCAAACGCGGCGGCAGAAGCACCATTCGCTTGGGTATTTTGTCCAAAAACAACCGAAGCATCACCATTGGCAATCGATGAAGTTCCAAACGATACAGAATCAATACCCTCTGCTTGGGTTTGATAACCAAAAGCTGCTGAGGTTTCACCATTGGCTATTGAAAACAAACCAAAAGCCATTGCACTGTAGCCATTTGCTTCTGTGGTATCACCAAAAGCAGCCGAAACATCACCATTCGCTTGTGTACCAAAACCGAAGGCTGCGGCATCAGTTCCTGTTATGATAGAGTCTCTACCAAAATTGACCGATTGCGCTTGTACGGTCGAAGAAAAAAAGATCAAAAGCAATAAAAAAATTTTCATTATTATTCACCTTTTTTGTAAAATTTAATTTTCAAACTAAAAACAAAAACGAGGTTTCTTAATGTGATATAGCACCACTTTTTTCCAGACAGTCAAACACGAGTAAAAGACTTTTGCTTTATTTTTTCGGATAAAATAAGTTTGTTTATCGATAAAACGACATGCTGTAAAAGCAAATGTAGCACGCACAATGAAAAACGTACAAAAACACAATTAATTTTTTATTGCTTTTTCTTGCTAAAACTTTGAACGGGAAAGGCCGAGATTTATAGTTGTTTGAAATTTAGGAAGGCATTCTAATTTTTATCAAAACAACAAAGCTCTACAAACATCCTTGTTGAGAACTTTTATTAGAAAAAATGTTATAGGATTAAAGAAATTCCTTCAGAATCCGAATATTCGCGTAATGTAATATCTCCCATCGCCGTCACGATAAACACATTGAGGTCGGTAAAATTATCCGACGCATCCGTCCGGTAACAATCCACCGCTTTAACATCAGAACACACGGAGATCATCTCTGTCAGTGCATCTGGCCCATAAATAAACGCATTTAAAAACTCCGGAAACGCATCCGTATTCATACAAGGATAATTGCTATTGTCTGCGTTGCATTCTGCTATTTCAACAGCGGGTTCATCCGGCGTAGATGGTCTACTTAAATCGACGCCAACTTCTTGTGCATATTCACGCAACACTTGTTGTTCATCACCATCCACTAAGAAAATACTTAAATCATCATAGTTTTCATCCATTAGGGCGTAGAAACAGAACCCACTACTTATCTCATCGCAAAGTGAAATTGTATCTGCCGATGTTTCATAAAGTGCTAATTGGTTATCTTCCAAAACACAAGGATAATTTTTGGTTAAGTTGCCTGCACACTCACGAATAAACGTAGGTGGTTCCAAACGCTCCCTGCTCAAATTGATGAGATTTGAAGCAGCATAATTGCGCAAGGTATCTTCAATTTGCAGGTTATCGCCATCTTTATCGATAAAGATATTTAAGTCATTAAAACCAGTTTCTGTGGTTGCCGTAGGCACATATCGGTAACAAAGCGATGTATCTCCAGCTACACAAAGAGGGATGTTGTCATCCATGAAACCCGTTAGTGCTAGTTCATTATCCAGCTCCCAGACACATGGAAAATCCTGATATTGATTTTCGCAGGTGCGGATCGGATCTGGAACAGGTACTAGGCTTAAAGTTATCCCTTGTTCGGCTACAAAGTCGGCTAATACACTCACTTTATTAGGTATAACTGTTGTATCTTTAATTAAAACATTTAATGTAGTTGTTTTTCCTTCTCCGGTATCCTCAATACAATAAAGATCGTCATCATCTGCACCACAGGTTAAAAATTGATACTGAGGATCTTCTGTTAACAATAAACCGGCCAAATTCGCACTACCTGCTGTCTTTGCCCCACAGGTTGGCTCACAGAAAATATTTGATGCGATGGGTATCACTTCAGAGACAGGTTGTAGATTGATTTTTTTATTAAAAGCAAACTTTTTAACTGTTATTTCTACACCCGTATCAGGTTCACGAATGAAAGAGTTGGTATCCGTTAACCCTTCTGAAATATCCGTAACTGTTGTTGTAAAACACAATGTTGTCGCTGGAGTTGTACTGCGACACAAAGGTATTTGTCGATATTCTCTCATAAAGTTTAACTCTAAATGCGCTAGGTCAGTGCCTGTAAAAGCATCTATTTGATAACAAGGAACACCTGTCTCAACCAGATCACAGTTCGTTAAGGTAATAGGTGGTGTGGGCTCACCATAGTCAATCGCATTTTTTTCAGCATATTGTTTAAGTAGCATTTGTACACCGGCTTCGGTAACAAGAATGTTTAAATCCGTAAAGTCAGAGAGTTGCGCGGTGTTAATACAATCTGCTGTAGAGCCAGCCATACAAACAGACAGCTCAGCGGCATCGGTTAATTTTACTGTTGAAACATTACCACCCGTTAATAATACACAAGGCGGGCTACTTGCTGCATCGTCACATACCAAGAAATCAAAAGGTATTTCTTGTAAATTAATTCCCTGTGTTGCTGCATAATCCTTTAAAAAGACATTATCGGTTCCCGTGTTGATAAAAATATTTCTATCGGTGAAACCTTCATTAACTTCCGTGCTAAAGCAAGGCGTAGCCCCACCATCACTACACACAGACAATTGATTGAGTAAATTCAAGCTCAGCAATGTTGCCGCAGCACCAGTGGTTTGCATGCAAGCTACTCCACTATTGCTGGTTTTATCACAATTAAGTATTTCTATACCATCGGTAAAGATCACTTGTGGTTGATAAGTTAAACCTTGTTTTTCCAAGGTTGCACATTGAACTTGATCAGATGTGGCTTCCTTACAAGTTGGCACAGCATTGCCTTCGCTCAAGAAGACTTGTGCAAAAACGTTATCTTCTGGGAAAAGCTCGATACAAGGATAATCACCGCCTTCACGACATAAAGGTTCGTAATCAGAAGGCAAATTATAGTCAAAGAAGGTTTCTGTATCGACTCGGATTTGCGCGGGCTGAGAAGAATCGTCATCGAAAACGACACACATTTGCCCAGCGTCTGCTAAGGTACAGTTAGTCAAAGTAAGAGTTTCTGTGACTGAGTAACTTAAAGGCGTACCACTAGCGTCCGTTGAATAGCAAGGCTCAGCTGTGTCAGCCGAGCATAATGGCACTTTTGGCGTACACTGTGCGCTTTGCGCATCATAGTAATGCTTTTCATAATTGGCTAAGATGAATGGACTAATCGTATAGCTCATGCCTGTGGCTTCCGCTTGTGGTATAGAAGCATCAGCCGGAATGATGCAAGCCCGTTCGGAACCTTCTACTACTCCCGAGGTCGGATTGTAATTGGCAATTTCCTCTTCTGAACATAACGCATAAGCTTCTAAAAGTTTTGCCGTTGTCAAATTGGCAAACTCTGCGTTAATTGGAAAAAAGCTTGCTAGGGTATTGTCTGAACCACTTGATAAGCGATTAATGCACGTAGAATCCAATATATTTTCTAGGCTACATTGTGGTAAAAATGAAATATCGCATCGACTACCATTTTTCACATCGTCGTCAGTACAGGGCTGAAGCGCTTCGTCATTGGAGCACAGGGTATTTAGCAAGGATTTTTCGTAAAATGTGGCACCAAAATATAAGGTTTCTTTCACTTCATAGGCTAAGGATTGATATGAATCCACTTTAAGTGCTGCAGCATCTAGTTTAGCGAGTTCAGTGGTAATTTCCGGAGCTAAATTACTGAGATAAATACTCGGCTGATATAAACCCGCATTAGTTAGGCCATTTTTGGTGTACACACTCACATTTTTATCGATTTCGACGACTCTATCTTCCGGGTTAAACTGCAGATTAAATACCGAAAGGCTTGCCAAGAAACTATCTGAAGTATCTTGACTATTCGTATCAACGGCTGATTCCGATTGATAGTTACACTGCATCAATACATTCTGAAATACGGCTTGCATCACATTCAAATTACTCAATGTAACATCACCAACAATACTTAAGCAGGCATCAGCCGTAGAAATTAACGAATTATATATATTAACTGAAGAACCATTTTCTAACAGTAAGCCTACTTGAGCGCCGGTGTTACCTAATCGTTCACGTTCATCAAAAGGAACTCTGGACTTAACCATGGCCATAGAAACATTGGCCAACAATGGATTTGAAATGGGTTGTAAGGCAGGGTCATTGCTGTTATTTCTACCTATAACTAAAGGGCGTGTGATTTTATCAAAAACCGTAAATTTGTTATCATCGCTATCTAAAGCACCAAAATCCGTATCCGAATATTGTATCGTGGTATTTGCAATCACTCCATTGTATCCATTATGCCAGAGAATACCACCTCCCACATTTTCTGAAATCACTGAGGCTTCTATTACTACAGAACCACCGTTAATTTCTATACCTAAGTTTTTGTTATATAGCGCTGTGATATTCGTTAGTTGTGTTGCGGCACCAACGCTGTTTAAAGTCAATCCCACATTAGCTTCCAACACTTGTAAGTGGCTGATGCTCCCACTACTTGATAAAGCATCGTAACCACCATGTACATTGTCACCATCCACCAGATCACATATGCCGCTTTCTGCCATGGCATCAGGACAATGATTATTTCTAGCATTGCCATTAATCACCAAACCTAACCACTCTGGTGTAAATATGGCTTCCACTACATCTCGTCCGTCTTCATCCTGTGCACCCGTTGCTAGAATGGTGCCTGAGGCTAGTGTAAAACCCTTGTCGAAAGACGCTAAACGAATGGGCTGTTCTGCCGTGCCCTCGGCATTAATTAGACCTCCACGATTAACCGTTATACCTCCACTACTAAAAAAGCGAAGCTCTGCACCAGGTTGTAAAATCATAGTGGTTTTTTCTGTCGCTTCAATCTGCGAATGACTGCCTACTTGTAAATTATGACTGATCAACCAAACAACAGGTTGTTGAGCAGCTTCACTCCCATCATCTAATGTGTAAGGTAAGTTTTCACGTGTAAATTGCAAACCAATATCAGTTTGTTGTTCAATATTGTCGTTGACAACACAAACTCGACGAGGGATATCATCAATCACTATTTGTGCTGAAGACAATGATCCTAAATGATTACAAATGGGCGTTACGGGTAAATTGAGTGTAACAGGGTTTGCAATTTTTCCTTTGCTAGTATACCAACGTTGTGAAGGGTCGGCTGAATAAGCAGTAAATCCTAAGTTAATCTGCTTACCAACGTCAGTTTCTTCCACTGCAAAACCGATAAATAAAACACCATCAAAACCACCACCAAAAAAGCTATCATCCGGAGATAGCCCAGATAATTCATCTTCCCCCAAGAGGATTGGAAAATAGTTTTGATTTTGGACATTTAAAGAGGGAATCAATAATGCATCAATGGTTTGGTTATTATCATCAACATCAATCGCATAAACACCATGATTGGCTTCAACTAAAGCGCTTAATGCAGGATTGCTATCGGCTTTAGCAATCGCTTGGCTACAGGCAAGCGCCACATTTCTTAATAATGCATTACCTTCATTGCCATTTTCCACGACTTGTAAACAATTTTCATAGCCTGATATCGTGGAATTGAATAAATAAAAACCTGTCGCTAATTCTGATAAAATTGCTGACGCTTTAACAAATTCATCTTTAATACCATTATTACCTAAGATAGTTGCATTAACGAATAATGGCCTATCGATTCCTGTTTGCGCTTTATTTGCAATCTCTGTTGAAGCAGTTGTTTGCTTCATGACTGCGCCAGGTAAAATATGTATGGCTGTAGACGCTAATGATTGTACAAATAATTTTTTCACCTTAGGATAAGCTGGGCCGGTTATCAGCATCGCTTGTTGTTGTGCTCCCACAACGAGAAGATCTTCTAGGCTAACATCAGAGTCGGTGATGTGAATACCCACCGATGATGGGTTAATAATTTGAATCTGTTCAAAAGCTTTTAACTGGCCGCCCGTTTTCACTTGATTTAAGTGTAAAGATGCATTGATTAAAGCGACACTTTGCATTTCAATTAACGAGGCATCTGTAGTGTTTTCAAAGTGTAAACCATTCCAGGTGTCTCCAGCTTGTAAAGGCTCAATACGCAAACCGATATCGTTATCGCGATCACCAGGAAAACTATTACCTCGAGTAATAATACCCCCTAAACCTAACTCAAAATCTGCACCATCACGAATAACAATACGCCCTGCAGGTTTTGCTTTTAATATATAGTTATCTTCTATGGCAAAGCTAGCCGCTTCACCAGCTATCACTAAGTCACCTGCGATGATCCATTGGATATTATAGTCACTATTTATGGCGGGTAACTGAACATGTGAAGTTACACTACCTTGCACTTCACAGACTTGTGTAGCTAATGGGTTATCTTCCGTAGCTGGTTGTATAGCGGTTAATGTGGCAATGGGTAACCCCATACAAGCGTTGGTGGCATCAATATCAATACCATCCACCGTTAGCAAAGTGGTGGGCGCTTCTTCATAGACGCTGCTATCATCACAGCCTATGAGCGAAATACTGAGCAATAGGCACACACTGGTGCTTTGCATTAACTGTCTCAAACATTTCATGGTAATGGTTTTCCTATGATGGTCATTATGCAAAATCAATCCGTCTTGAATTAAAAATCAGCATTGAATGCGAGTTTAAACTCACGCCCTTGGTCATACACACGAAAGGCATCCAATTGCTCCAAACTCTCGCGATACTCTTCTTCCAAAATATTATCAATGGACAAGGTAACCGCGAAGTCAGCATAGTCAGTTGCATAATCTTTTTTTACTAACAACTTTAGACTGTTGATTGGCTCTTCAGCAATCAGCGTTAACAATGCATCATTGATACGGCTGTATTTTCTACCCGTACGATTAAAAACGACTGTTGATGATAATCCCCATGGAGCATAATCGTGCCCTAAAGTTAGATTAACAATGTACTCTGGCTGAAAACTCATTTCGCGTACTACGGAAAAAACCTCAGCATTGCCTGTTGCTGCACTTGCCGGAGAAAATTCATCATTTAAAGCTAATTCAGAAAATAATTTGGCATAATTGCCCATCACAAAAAGATTATGCTCACCCCAGTCCAGCGCTGTTCTAAATTCAAATTCGCCACCGTCGGCAAAACCACTAGGCGCATTTCGATATTCAAATTCTGTACGCTGCGTTTCTTGAGATTTCTGTACTTGTGCAATTTCAATAGGATTAATAAAGTTTTTGCGGAAATAAGAAAGGGATACACTTTGGTTTCTAGCAAAGTAATATTCCAAACGATAATCAATGTTACGAATCTCGGTTATTTCTAAATCAGGATTCCCATTGATATTCAACCCCCATTCATCATCAAAATAACTACCATCAGCTGATTCCGTTAAACTAGGACGGGCTAAGGTTTCACCATAGGCATAGCGGAACTGTAAATCTTCGAATAAGTAAATAGTTAGATTGGCCGCACGTAACCAGTCATCAGAATTCAACAAAGTAGGATCAATAATGACATTATCGTTATCTTCCGCTATGTTTTCATTGGGAAATATCCGATCATCTTCAATGGCTGGTAAAATAGTTTGTTCAAAACTTTCGCGACGCATCCCTAAACTGAGATCAAAAATTTGATACCAATCAAATGCTAACTGAAAATAACGAGATTCAATGGAATAGTCCGCATCGTACAAGCCAATATTTGCCGGTCCATCGTTAGATAAATCTTCAAAGAAAAAATTAGAACCATTATTAACCGATGTTAAAAACTGATTCGGATTGAGAGCAAAAGGGTCACAACCCACACCGCAAGCTTCGATAGCAGAACCTTTGGCTTCTAAATTTAATGGACGTAATAAACCATAAGAGTATTTGACAAAGGTTCTTTCTGATTCTAAATAATCGTAACCAGTATAAAAGGAAGTACTGATGTTATCATTCTCAAACAAGAGCTGTTCAAAATTAAATGCGTACTCATTAAGTTCTTCGTCCAAATCTTCATAGCTACGTAAATAATCTCCTGTAGAAAACTGAGGAATGAATAGTTCACCATCAGTCATTTGTCCGAGATTTACGGTATCGTCTATGACAAAGCTATAAACCACTCGATCGGGTTGCTCATAAGAAGAATCCGATAAACTCGCGATCCACGAAAATTGACTGCCCCAATCGCTTATTTCGTGACTTCCCAGCAATTGATTGATCATAGATTGACGTTCTGTCCATTGTAACAAAGCATCATATGTATCTTGATATAAAGATTTACTCACTGAGTTCGCAGAGCTATATCCTGTAAAATCTTCTGAAATCGTAGCGTATAGCCGAGAATTTTCTACTTCAGTAACTTTGTCGCTATCACGCACAAAAAACGTATTCAAAGTAATTTGATGTGCTTCGAAAAAATCCATAGAAAAAGAAGTAATACTTCCCCACTCAATGGAGTTTTTGCTGCGTTCTTCCTCGATAGAACCAATACTAAACGGTGAAGCAGCATCATAATCGCCAGTTACGAAAACACTACCTCCATCTGGCGATGAATCAACTTGTGTTAATAGTTCATTGCTACGACGATAATCCCATTTATTGCTATATTTAACACCTAATAGATATCCCCAAGTATTTGCGTTACCAAAGTCAAATTTGTTGCCAGTAGAAAAACTCACTGAAGTATCTATTGGTGCATCTTCTCGAAAAACTTCATTACGTTGAGTAAACGAGTCAGCAACTTGTTTATTGAGCGCTGCTAGATCCGTTTCGCCTAACTCTGTTAAACCAATAGTATCTATCACCTCTTGCGGGCGATTACGTAAACCATCATCAAAACCTAAATAATCCGTGTCGCTACCATAATGGGAAACGACATTCTCGCCAGTAACATTATTGGTGTAGGTGGTACTTATGGAAAAGTCGTAAAAGGCTTCTTCAGGGATTAATGCCGAGTTAATATTGATATTAGCTGCTGTTGATTCACCAGGTTTATCTGCAGTATAAGACTTTTGTACTTCGAGTTGCTTTAAAATGAAAGACGGGTAAATATCTAAAGCAACATCACGTCGGTAAGGATCAGTCCCACCCATACGCACACCATTTAAGGTAACTGTTACATAGCGTCCCTTAAGACCGCGCACTACGGCGAACTTATCACCTTCTAAAGATACCCCACTCACACGTGCTAATGCACTGCTGACATCACTGTCACCGACACGACTGATCATGGAAGCATCTAGAATATCTACAACTGCTTTAGCCTGACGCTCTAAACCTATTGATGTTTCCGTTCGATAACCTACAACAGAAATCACTTCGTTGGTAAAGTTTGGCGCTTGCTCTTGTGTTCCTTCAGCTTCCGCAACAACAGGGAGTGGTGGTGTTAAAGTCAAATCCAATTGCGTATAAATAGATGGTAAAACTTGTACATCGCTGAGTTGGTGACGCCCTAATTCTGGATGAGTAATAATGAGTTGATAACGTCCTTTGAGTAAACGTACGGCAAAGTCACCATTGGAATCAGTGGTCATCACAGGTTTTTCACTAGCATCATGAGTTTTGCTAACCACTTCGATAACGGCTTCCTCAACCGGATAGCCGGTATTGGCATCAATCACGCGTCCACTAATTAAACCTATGATAGGTTCTGGTTCGTCTTGCTTGACAACCTCACCATCCGCTTGGATAGTATTTTGTTGATCATTAACAAAGGTAATATAACCAGTATCATCTTCTTCAAGAGTCAATTCAAATTGCCCAGACACTTCATCAATCTCGATTTCAACAATGTGATCACCGGCCTCTAAATTTTCAATCAGTGAACGACCATGATAATCTGACATACCAATGCTATCACCGAGCATAAAGATTTCTGCTCCTGATAAGGGTTCACCAGATTCATACACACGAACAACAATATCGGCAGCATTGATACTTGGCGCTAATAAAAAAATCGACGCCAAACCTGCATGTAGGTTTACCCACTTACCTTGCATAATTCTCTCCCAAACCTTCTCGTTAATGATCACTTGATGCAGTCTTGCAAAAAAATTCAATTAAAGAACAAACGCCAACTAATAAAACGTAATGATATAAAAAGCTTTTTTTAATCTAAAAGCATTAGCGCCTATTATAAGGAGAAAAATGACAGCCCAATGACAGTGATGTTTCAATTTGTTCTTGATTTTTAAAACTCAGAAAAAACCTATTGAATATAAAAACGATTTATGGAAGGAAAAATTCAACATCGGAATCAAAAATATTTTTTAGGATTAAAGTTAATGAATACTTATTGAATTAAATATTTAGATAGGTAGAAAGTACGACTAAGCAGAATTAAGGACTAATAAAATACCAGCACGCTCAACAAAAGTCACTGGATTAATCATAAAAATATTTTAAATTATAATTGATTAGAAAAATGATGAATAAATCATTGAAAGGCAACTTATCAAGAAAACAAGTATTAATTATTTATTTTTAATTAAGTTGAAAATTCATTGAATTTCCAACTCAACTTCATTGTTAAATGTTTTGTGTTTTTTGAATGCGCCAGCAAAACTGATAATCACTTCCGCTCGCCTTGGTTTTATCTCTTTCGATTTGCGCTGATTGAAATACACCTTGCGTATCGAAATTAAACTTGGCAGTAAGTTTGCCTTCCACAAAACATTGACTATCTCGCGCTTTAATATGTTGTTTATCCTTGTCAAAATTTTTGCAAGCTTCTACATTACTCCGACGTAACTCACCATTGAGTTGCCATTGATAACCGCTTTTATTTTTTGCTAAAGTCTGATTAAGATTCCATTGACTATGTACATTGACATAATCTTCTATCAATTCGCTAGATATCGGTGTAGGTTTGTTTGACGCTTGAAGCGGTCTTCCAGATAAACGATGTAAACGACGAAAGTTTTTATCTAGATTGTTGGACAGCTCTTCAATCAAACGTTTTTGTGAACGCTTATCTAAATTATCAAGTTCTTTTCGAAGTTTAGTTTTTTGTTGGTTAAGGATATTATTGTTAGTTTCGAGTTGTGTACGAAAGCGGTTCATAGCGGTAAAGTTATAGTCTAGCGCTACCTTTTTGAGAGATGTTAAGTTAAGATAGCCAACAAATTGATGGTCTTGATTAAAACCCAAACGAGCCCAACGATAAATGTCCGACTCCTTAACAACTTGAGTACCATCGTTTTGCCATGTATGGGCTTGCACCTCTACTAACTGCTGGCTATTTTCTGCTCGCACATGATAAGTATAACCTTCATCTTCAGTTCGATTATTTTCTGGTAAAGAGCAGGCCACAGGTGTAAATGAAATATGTAAATTACCACTTTCACCATCAGCAAAGGCTTGACTAATAGGTGGTTTTGTCAGTTCCTGTGCGGTACTAATTCGCTTGTCTTTTACTTGAACACTGTTGCTTGACGGTACCTTTTCTGAAGCACACGCGAACAGACTACAGGTTAAAAAACTGCAAGCTATCCAGTGTAATGAGTGTTGTTTAAAAATTTCACGCATTGCCAAATTCATGTTTAAACTCCATCAACTCTTTTGTATTGGTATCTTTTTTTGTACTGGTAGACTGTCCGTTACTATAAATCTTTTATGACTATTAATCACCAGACTCAATCAAAATGCCATTTATACTTCATAAAAACGTCATTGAAAAACATTCAATTTATAGGGTTGTTTTTCTAACGTCATATAAAAATATTCCTTGCATAAATGGTATGAAATGCAAGATACATGTGGTTATTATCTTTAAAGAAGCGGATGAAAGTTACTTGTCAATTGTCTTGTAAAGAGCTTTGCAGAGCAATTTCAAATAATTTAATCGTGTTAAGATAAAAAGTTAACTGAAAAACAAGAAAGAGAACAATAAATAAGAGATCAAACAACCTACTTGCTTACACAAGTAGGTTATCATTAAATGTTTCGCTTAAAAAGCTAGCAATTAACGGTAAAGTGGCTCAGCAAGAGTCCAGCTGAAGTCTGCAGGTGCAGGAAATACTGGAGCAAGAGTTGCTTGATCGCCAACTTGACACTCAGCAATGTTTGAAACAACAAGAAGCTCGCCAGATGCTACACGATCAACGTCTTCATTAGTAATCTCGATACAACCCTTATCTGAACCTAGGATATCAGTACCAAGAACAACGTCGTCTGCCAGGAAGAATTGGCCACCAGCGCCTACTTTGAATTTCAATGCTTCGTCAGTACCAGAAGATTGGAAGTAGAAATTGTTGAACGTTGGGTTAGAAAGTGGAAGAGCTAATTCATTGTCATCGTTGTTAGAAGCTTCAACAACGTGATCAGCTAATACTTCATTGAGGACATTTAGGCGCTCACCAAATTGGATCGCAACGCCATTAGTTACTGTACCATTGTATGCAAAATCATAGTCGTAAGAATCGTCAGAAATACCAGCGACGTAGATGTCAGAAACACTTACATCACCACCGAAGAACTCGATACCATCGTCCAAACCATTAACGATTTGTACGTTAGAAATAGTTGTACCTGAACCCACACCTACTAAAGTGAAACCATTGATTTCATTACCAGAACGAGAAGGATCAAGCGAGCCTGCTACGTCAAAACCAGACTCAGCAATGATTAAGTAGCTAACAGTACCAGAATTATCTTCTTTGTTATAACCGCCATAATAACTAACAAATTCTTCGCCAGTAGTTTGATCTGTGAAAGAAACGCCTTCTGCTTCTTGATTACAAGCTACAGATGCATCTAAACCACAGAAGTTAGTAAGACCAAAACCTTGGTATACTAAACCACCCCACTCACCGATACCTGTAAAGTTATCATCTTTAGAAGCCATAACAACCGGCTCTTCAGCTGTACCTTGAATGTCAAGTGTTGAACCACGAGTGACAACTAATGCAGAAGCATCTTCTGAACGAAATTGTACGCCAGCTTCGATAGTAACATTTACTGAAGCAGGAACTTCACCCGCTGCTAAAAGTCTGTCACCGTCACCAATTTTAACAATACTTCTATCTTTAAGTACCCAAACGACATCAAAACCGAAATAAGATGAAGCAAGGACATCGCCGTCTTGTAGTACGATGTCTTCGCTTAACTCACAAGCGATACGAGAAGCGCCATCGATACTGATGAATTCAGCGGATATAGCTGCATTATTACCACAAATAGGGCTCAATACAACGTTAGGATTCGTTGAGATAGCTGCTTGAGCAGCACCAGTAGCAGCAACAGCAAAAGCTACTGCAGATAAAGCTTTAACTAATTTCATTTTTCGTCTCCTAATAAAGGATGCAGTTGTTAAAAAAGTGTCGGACACTTTCCGTACACGCGATAAATCATAATGATCATTTATGACGACTATAAGACAGAAATTTTAATGTTTTTTCGAAAAACCCATAGATTAAATAACGAATATTTATTTTTAATTTTTAAAGCTCAAGTTTAAATTTTATGAAACATTAAAC
>JBCCZV010000008.1:0-57149 GCA_039187085.1 Pseudomonadota bacterium | reverse complement strand
GAAATCTTGTTTCAGGTGTATAACTGACCATCCTGGTGCGCAGGAGCTCATGGCAGCGACTCCATTGCAAGTAGCTTGGAGTAGCTACTTACACTATCATAGTGAGTATCATCCGTATACTGTTATGACATGCCATTGTGTACTCATATTCATGGTACCATCATGATCTGTTAGATGACAAGTTCCCTGAAAACAGTCACCCATCTCCCAATGCCAGAAACCGTCTGATGAGTTATCGTCAGATGGTTTTCTGGTGTTGGCCAGACATCACCAAGGGGGAGCGTCGGCCATTACCATCATGTCTGGTGAATTTCATCAGACAGAAATTCCCACCTTCACCTGATGAGAATGTGGCAGCATCTTATGATTTCATTGACTTCTCCTACGGTGATGAAGATGAATAGACCAACATCTCTTCCTGCATAAATGTACAGTAATCATGGTTACTACATTATATTCATTCATTTCAACTAGTTACTTATTTCACTTGTGGACATTGTCTTCAGCCTACATCAAGTGTCCTACGTCAACATACTATGACTTTAGGATTTCTCTGTCCTTTCAAATTTGGTAGTGCCGCTGGCTGTTCTATTACCATCCATGTTTATAAAATTTTAAGTTCACTGTAGAACTTGTTTCACAATGTTATTAAGTATTTCCATGAATGTTTTTTGTCTTTACTGCAGGTTGTGTAAGTTCAGTTTCGGTAGTAGTTACTGCTACCTACTCACAGGATGCACCACGGGAAGGTATTACACTTGCATCCCATGGTTTGGCCAGTTTTCCTTCTGGGGTTTGTTTATCCACAGTTGTGACCTCTGTGGTGCTGGTAAGGTGGCTTGACACAGCCTTACAGAGAGGAGAGACGGTTTGGCCAGTTTGCCTTCTGGGGTTTGTTTATCCACAGTTATGACCTCTGTGGTGCTGCTGAGGCATGTAGATGGCTGCAGATGGGAGAGTAGTAACACAGCACTGCGTGATCACCTGCAGGAAATAAATTTACTGATGGTAATGTACATAAACGCAACCTATCATGTGCATCGATCTGTGTTGTTCTCATTGAACTTGTTGTCATGATATTCACCTACTTGTTACAGGCAGATCAATCTTGAGGCTTAGTCTTGATACCTCTGGATGTGTGGCGAGCAATCACAGCATCCTTACTAAGTTGGGGGCCAGTGGAGGCTAGCGTTGGAGGTGCTTGTGATAGGAACACTGGGGATGTGCCATTGGTGACATGCTCCTCTACCCCTGCCATAAGTTCGTGACGAAAATCTACAACGCAATGATTGTGAGTATATAGTACATGTTGATATATTAAAGTCTGCCTAGAGATATGATTTGACTAACTGTATGTAGGCGGCTGTCTTAGAAGTGCAGCAGTTGGCTCTAATGCTGTGGCCTTAGATCTCTTCACCTTGTACCGAATCTGCCCCTTTTTGTCCCCTGTTTTGTACCTCATTACTGGCCTATTCACATTTTCGTTGTGGTACAAAATGGCAACTTTGGTCCTATAATATAACTTAAATAATTGTACTGTACATCTACTATGTTTAGATACTTGATTTCCAGGTAGTTATGACTTACCTCGTTTGCATTCCATCATATGAAAAACCAATCATTTTAGGGGCATAATGATTGAGTAGGGAATGGAAGGACTCCAGTTGGCTTGTGTTATTACGGCCAGCTTTCTGGATATTCTTGAGTAGTTGTGGGTGAAGGAGGATCGATTGAACAGCAAGATGAAGCTCACTACCTACAATGTGTGATGACTTATGAATTCATCTCAACTGGCAACAGTAATGTTCAGTGCTAAATTCAAAGTTCATCATGTTATAGCCCATCTTATAGCTTCACTGTTCTTTTTAGGTGTGACATCTAAACAGCCGTGTATACAGTATATAAACCAATAGGTCAATCAGAATGACCTACCACGGACAATCCAGTTTCTCTCGATGTCACCATGCAGGCACTTGGGGTACAAGGCGCTGTCATGGTCATGAATATTGACAAGATGGTTCATGACTGACTTCCATCTTGCCATCCGCAGCTCTCCATCAGCCTTTGCTACACACCAGTACAGGTGATTAGTTATGCTCTTTATCCAAGAGTACAAGAACTGATGGGCGACTCTCCTCTTTGCCAGTGCTGAGAGCTTCTTTTTCACAGCTAATGTAAGGTGCCATGCATGCATTAGTATGAAGTGAAATACACACCATCCCAATTTTTCTGTTCACTTACATTTACTGATGTGCCACAGGTCATAGAAATGCTGCACCTCAGACCAGTGCTCTCTCATCCACTTCTGTACGGAGGGATGGCGGTCAGTAGTAAGTGACAGGACATTGATACCTGCATCTATCAGGTGACTTCTACATCTTTTCATCCCCTCCAGTTCCATGGCTTGGGCGCTTCCTACCTCAGTTGACTGTGTATACAAAATTTATGATGTCATCTTCTGATTTTAGTTATCACTGTACATCAGTTACATCACCTACCTTGAGTACTTGTGATTCAATGATCTTATTGTTGTCAGTCATCATGGATACCACACAATACAAGGCTGAGTGACCCATGGAGTCGCATCTTCCATCTGCTGACAAGTGCTGCGGTATGTCCTTCATACTTGAAAGAAGTAGCTGGTGATGCCTGCTGTAGACTTCACGAGTGACCTATTCATATACAAGAAGACCGTTCTATTTAAAAGTAAGCCAGTTCTAGTTTTGCCAAAGTTCATGAATGATATGCATTCTTACACCATGTACATATTTCCGTTGATGCCTCGTCATTGTTGTTACAGATGGAGCGCATATATTCAGGGAACTGAACAACTGCAGGATCTTGGAAAATGAGTTTCCTGTGTACACTGTAGCTGCTGTGATCAGCGGATTTAACAGATACTGCTTCTGAACTTTAGGAGACGTCGCCCAAGTCCTATCATGGCCACACTGCATGCACTTCATATGGAAGTTGGCAGCTGCACCATAACAAGATGGCCTTGATATCACAGTCTCTCCACCGCACACACAACACCACTTCAGCAGATCATACAGAGCAGCTTCTGTGACAATGTACTTCTTCTGCTGACTGATGTTTGATTCACGACAATAGAATATTTTCAAATCATTTTGAGAGATGGACTGACGCAGAGCCTCTAGCGTATTGTTTGATAAATCAGTTCCTACGTATTGCTGTGCAGTCGGCGCTACATGTTGCAAAATGAGACCCGAACCGCATCCAATTTCTAAAACTCTATTGGGTTTTAAAGCTTTAATCCGTTCTACCGTATGTTGTAGCCAGTCTTCCATTTGTTCTTTGGGAATAGGTGATCGTGTATAACTGCTATTCCAGCCAAAAAGATTAAAAACTTTTTGTTCCGACGATTTTTCATAGGTTTCTTCAAAGGCATCTTCCCAAGATGCGACTTGGTCTTTTTGTAAATCTTGCTGGAAGTTTTCGTCTGTCAAACTAAGGTAATCTGGCACGACATAAGCGACTAAACGTTTATCTTCTCTATCAACTTTTGTTATGTAAGTGTCAACTTTTGTGGTTGTTGCCTCTGCAATAACTACAGCATCACTGACTGCTGCATTTTGTATGAGCGAGCTTTGTATTTCACCAAGCTCGATGCGAAAACCACGCAGTTTCACTTGTTGATCAGCTCGACCCAAAAATTCCAAGTTACCATCAGATAAGGAACGAACCCTGTCACCACTACGATACAATCGTTGACTAGTATTGAATTCACCGACCTTATAAAAAGGGTTATTGATAAATCTTTCACTGCTTAATGCTTCACGATTTAGGTAACCACGCGCTAAGCCAACACCACCAATATAAAGTTCGCCGGATGCGCCAACCGGTACGGGCAGCAAGTGCTGGTTAAGCACGTAACATTGAAAATTAGCAATCGGTTTACCTATATGTAAAACGTCCTGCTTCGCTGAGAACTCGCCCATCGTTGCACAAACCGTGGTTTCAGAAGGACCATACGCATTGATAAAACGTCGCCCTTGAGACCATTTTTCTGCTTCACGTCTTGAACAAGTATCACCAGCCACCACCAAAGTTGTGACACTTTGCCAAGCAGCAAAATCTAACAGAGGTAGAAGTGCTGGCGGTAAGGTAGCGTGTGTTATCTGTTGCGATTCTACCAACTGCGAGAGATACTCGGGTGTTTTAATCGTTTCTTGCGTTGCCAGCACCAAACAAGCACCATTGGTCAATGCCATGCACCACTCCCATGTAGCGGCATCAAAAGCAATGGAAGCAAATTGTAAAATTTTACTCTGCTTAGCAACCACGCCCAAACTGTCTCGCTGAGCCGAACTCAGGTTGCATAAGCCACGATGATGAAGCATTACCCCTTTAGGCTTGCCTGTTGAACCCGAGGTATAAATCACATAAGCGAGATTTTCAGGGTCCAAACCTCGCTGCTGTGTAGAAAGGTTCTGTGTACTGCTAGCGACTAATGCATTGCCTAATTGCTGTTGATCCATACAAACACATAGCAGGCTACCTAGTGACAAAGTCTCTGCCAGTTTACTGTGTGTAAGCATAAGCTTAATACCAGCATCATCAATAATAGTTTGCAAGCGGCTTTGTGGTGCTTCTGGATCCAAAGGGACATAAGCGCCACCCGCTTTTAAAATAGCCAGTACCGCGACAAACATGTCTACGGAGCGTTGAATACAAACACCCACCAAATTATCTGGCGCTAAACCATGTTGTTCAACTAAGTAATGCGCCAAACGGTTTGCGCGTTGATTCAGCTCAGCGTAGCTCAAGGTTTCACTTTCAAAATTCATCGCTTCATCGTTATGAATATCAAAGTGATTTGCTTCAAAAACTAGCGCTGGTGCTTGCGGATTTTTTTCCACCTGTTGCTCAAACAATTCATGAATACACACCTTGTCAGCATAATGAGCAGCAGTATCTAACCAATGATGTTCACGTTGCGCTATTTGCCCAGGCGCTAGTATTGGAAGACGACTTAAGTTTTGCAATGGCTCATTTTTTAAGGCGTGAATCATGCCTTGTAAGGTTACTTGTAGAGCGGAGAGAATAGTCTGTGCTAAATCCGCTTGATCGACCTGTACCAACAAATCAAAATCTGTACCGAGATCATCAATACAAAGTGTGAAAGGATAATTGGTACGCTCTTTAACTGCCATTAAGTGCACATCGGCTTGTTCTAATGCTTGCTGATCTGGCGCAAGAGATAATTCAGCATGACGATAATTAAGTACAGCGCTAAACAAGGGTGAATCGTTACCGACAGATGCACAACCTTGAGCAGAAACGAGAGGAAATTGCTCATGATTCACCAATTCATACAACAAACGATGGAATTCTTGTA
The DNA here is from genome assembly GCA_039187085.1 of Pseudomonadota bacterium. Taxonomy (GTDB): domain Bacteria; phylum Pseudomonadota; class Gammaproteobacteria; order Enterobacterales; family JBCCZV01; genus JBCCZV01. The sequence continues at coordinate 51,790 of JBCCZV010000008.1, read as the reverse complement.
AAACATCCGCAATGCCTGCATTCACATTGATTCGAACCGGTAAGGTGTTAATGAAAACACCCAACATATGTTCTGCTCCAGAAACACCTTGCAGACGTCCTGATAATACCGTACCAAAAACCACATCATCACGATCACTATAGACGGCGACAACTTTAGCCCACACCGCATGAAAAAAACTTGCAGGGGTGACATGCAAGTGCTTTGAAAGCGCTCTGATGGCTTTTGCACTATCGCTATCAAGTTTCGCACGGGCCTGGGATAGGTGTTGGCCGTGTGCTTTGACTTCAGCTAAGCGCAAAGGCAATGTTGGCTCATCAACATCGGCAAGCAAGCGCTTAAAAAAAGTTTCAGTTTTAGAAAAATCTTTGGCTGCTTCTTGTGCGTGAGCCACAAAATTACGATAAGGTGGTGTTGTAGCAAGCGCATCTGCCTTACCATGATGAAACATGGCTAAATCACGTTCTAGGATAGGTAGACACTCATTATCGACAACAATGTGGTGCAACCTGACTAAAAGAAAAATCGTTGCCGTTTCTTTATTACGAATAATTTCGAGAGAAAGCAAAGGGGCTTGGGAAATATCGATACGTTCTGATGTCGACGCAGAAAAGGCATAGGCACTCTCTAAGGCATCTTTTTCATTCAAGCAATCAGTCTCTATAGTCGGAACATCCACTTCTCGACACACGACTTGCACTGGCTGCGATAATGCTTGCCAAATAACAGCAGTTCTCAGTACATCGTGACGGTCAATAATAAAATGCAAGGATTGGACAAAATGCTTCAGCGCGTTTTCACCTTTGACGCGAAACAAACGGTGCATCACATAAGGATCGTGCTGCTCTTCGAATGTATGATGAAAATAAATACCTTCTTGTAAAGGCCCTAAAGGATAAATATCTTGAATATTTTGCACGCCACCAGGAATAGCGCTAACAATAGCTGCAATTTCTTGCGTATCCAAGCTGAGTAGTGGCAGCATAGCTGGAGTAATTTTTTCGCAGCTTTTAGTAATAATATTTTCTGGGATCTGATAAGACGTTTTTTTAAAAGTTTTCTTATCAAATTTATCAAGTACCTCCGCTAAGGCTTCAAGCGATCTCGCTTCAAAAATATCGCTTGCACCTATGTCAAAACCTTTATCTTGTAATTTGCCCATCATTTGCATTAATAATAAAGAATGCCCACCCAAGGCAAAGAAATTATCTTCGCGACTTACGCGCTCTATTTTTAATAAATCTTGCCAGATCTCTGCAAGTATTTTTTGATTATCTGTGACTGGTTCAAAATAATGATTTGAATCTGCTGGTTGCGTTAGCGCATGAACTTCCTCGCCCAAACTTGTGTACAGCGCCTCAAGGTTTTCAGACAAGTAGCGCTCTCGATTGTGAAAGCGCTGTATTTTACCGCTCGTGGTTCTCGATAACATGCCGTATTTAATGGCAACAAAGTCGTAGAGTTCCAACTGATGTTGTTCGGCAACTGCAGTGTGAACACGCTTGAGCAATTCAGTATCAAAAATTTTATTGGCTTTACGCGCTGAACGAGGCATGAGCTCCTGAACAACCACGAGCCGTTCCTCGCCATTAACATCAATGGAAAAGGCAGCCGTTCCACTTTTCCTAAAATGTTCTGATAAGGGTTGGATAGTCGTCTCAATATCTTGTGGATAATGATTTTGCCCATTAACAATAATGACATCTTTCATACGACCAGTTACAAAAAGGTCTTGTCCTTCGAAAAAACCAAAATCACCGGTGCGCAAATAAGGCCCGTCTTTCTCAACGTATGCTTGAAATACAGCTTTGGTTAATTCGTCATTTTGCCAGTAACCTCTGGCAACACTGTCTCCTTTTATCCAGATTTCACCCACTTCTCGCTCTTCGCAATACGTTTGATTTTCTGGATGAACGATACGCACTTGTTGATCAATGATATGATTTCCAGAACTGACTAGGAGACGTGTATTGCTATTATTTTTCGACTCAGCAACTTGAGATTGAGGCACAATCACAGCACGGTGTTGACTCAGTGCATTGCCGTCAACGGATAAAGTTCGGAAATCTTGAGCAGGCTGTTTACTGGTTACTAATAGCGTATTTTCTGCGAGCCCATAACAAGGTAAAAAGGTACTCTCTTTAAAACCACACTCTGCAAAAGCAGTAGCAAAACGTTTCAATGTAGAGGCACTAATAGGTTCAGCACCATTGAAAGCCACTTGCCAGCAAGATAAATCGAGTTCACGCTTTTGCGCGTCAGTAATTTGAGCGACACAAAGGTCATAAATAAAGTTGGGGCCTCCTGAATATGGCGCACGATAGTCAGAAATCGCTTTTAACCAACGAATCGGTTTTTGTACAACACTCGCTGGCGTCATTAGTAATAACTTTCCACCCACATAAAGTGGCGTAATAATATTCCCAATCAATCCCATATCGTGATAGATTGGCAACCAACCTACACCCACTCCATGCTCATCGATACCCATCGCTATTTTTATCTGATCTACGTTGTGCAGTAAATTTCCATGGCTCACCATAACGCCTTTAGGCGTGCCTGTAGAACCAGAGCTGTATTGTAAAAATGCGATCGATTCTTGATTAATAGCAGGTTTTTTCCAAACGGATTCAAAGGACTCAACATCTGCGATGTTGCTGGATAAGAAAAGCGGTTTGTTCGAGATATTTAATTCTGATAGCCACTCAATAATACCTTCAGCATGACTATCGAGGGATAGTACCAAGCTTGGTTGACAATCTTCCACCATGCTTTGTAAACGCATCCAGTCGCGCCGTTTATTTTGTGGTGGATAAGCTGGCACAGCAATGCAACCCGCAGCAATGACTGCATAAAATGCCAAAATATAGTCAAGATTATTGGGATATAAGAGTAAGACTCTATCACCCTGAAAGCTATGTTGCTGAATCACAGCCGCCAAAGCGCGAACATGACGATACATATCACCAAAGGTCAGTGAGGTTTCTAATTCCTCCCCATCTTTTAGATATTCATATGCAATTTTTTGTGGGTGACGACTGGCCTGCAAAGCGATAAGGTCAATAAGATTATTTTTCATATTCAAACTAAACCTTCTATTATTGTTTTTTTGGAAGCGATTCCACTGCCATTAAAGGGTTTAATGTTCTTTAGCGTTGAATGACAATCAAATTTTAAAGTTTATCCTTTAAGTCTAAGCTCGCTTATCATTCATAACGTCATCATTGAGTGAAATATTTTACAAATTTTACCCGTCATTTTCCTATCGGTACTTATTGCGTAGCTAGGGTTATTTAATTGTCTAATCAACGACAAGATTCCAGAATAAGACTGTCGACAAACCTTTTATTAAATATGCATGACAGCTAAATACGCGTTAAAGTGATGTTGCTTATTTTGTTATCCATACGAGTAAAGCTTTTACGAAAAATGCAATCACTAGCATCAATGAGCCGCCTCATACAAAAAAAGTGATCGAGTAAAGTCAATTTTTATTGTTAAAGCAGCCGTTTATTGAGCTGTCGAATCATAGCCATTGGCCATAGCAACAACGACTTTTCTATCGCCTTCGAACGTAGAACGCCCATGAGCAGCCAACATGTTATCGAGCATCAAAAAATCGCCTTCTTGCCAAGGAAATAAAATAGATTCTTCATCAAGCACACCACGAATATGTTCTAAAATAGCATCTTCGATTTCTGAACCGTCTCCGTAATACACATTACGTGGTAGATCTTCGAGTTCAACAATATCTAAGAGTACTTCGCGTGCGGATTCTTCGACATTAGAGATATGAAATAAGTGTGCTTGGTTAAACCAAACCCACTCATTGGTGATGAGATGTTTAGCTGTTGCTTGACACAACTGCCATGTTTTTAATTCGCCGTCGTCTTTCCATTGAAAACCAATATGATGATTCCGACAAAAGCTTTCGACATCATTGCGATTATCCGTGTTGAAAACTTTACTCCAAGGCAAATCTAAACCATTGCCATAATTACGCACATAAAGCAGTTTCTTTTGCTCGAAACGTTGACGTATATCAACAGGAATTTTTTCATAGATTCGACGACTATCAGCAATCGGTGTTTCACCACCCAATTTAGGTGCTGTTACACAGTGAAACCAAATATTAAGAGGCCACTGTAACGTATATGCCTGTTCGTTATGCAATGGGATAATCTGATGTGAGGGATATTCTGTTGCGGTATAGACACCCTCACCTAAATCCGTACGAGGGGTTGAACCGAACTCATAGGACAAGAGCTCGTTGCCAAACATTTTTGCAAACCTATGACAATAATCAGGGTTACCAATACCTTTAGTAAATCCTCGAAATAGCACACCCCCATGTTTGGGAAGTAATGCATTTGCAACTTCTTTAATGGCAAGTTTATATGGATGCCATGGAATATCTGCTCGCTCAGATAATTTTTTAGGGTGAAATTCTGGTTCGACCAAAACGGGCAACCCTCCAGACTTAAAATCTGTCGTAACACGAACACCGAGTTCGACACCAATATCAGATAGCTCTGTTAACATATGCATGAACACCTAAACGATAATTTGAAGTCATTAACACCAATTTTTGCGCATCAGCTTTTTTTGAATGGGTCACTTCCTTAAATTAAATTTGGTATTCCTTTATCATCAACTGTAACTTTTCTTATAAAATTAGTTATATAAGATATCTGACCACTGGCTGATCACTACAATTTTAAAGATGAGAATATTAATCATTTTTTTGCATTTATCACAAGTTTTTTATACACAATGATCATTCATAAATCTTGTTTCAAACAAACATTCCATTTTTTTATATCACTATTCTAATTGACCGTGAATTCTTAAAAACTATTGTTTGCTCAAAAAAACAAGCGCGGCAATAACATTATATTACCGCTTAACAAAACAAATTAAAACACAATTGAGAATCATTTTCACTCAATGCAAAGCCATTTGACTTTAAAAAAATAAAAAAGAAGGTTCGAAATAATTAAAATAAAATGAAGCTATTGTCCGTTTTAATTAATAAAAACAAGAGCGAACACTTCAATTTTTTCATATGTCTAATGACTATTTTTTAGGATGCAATATCAGTTTGGTTTTAAAAGAAAGAGCGCTATAAATATTTTTAATTGAAGATAAGGTCAATCACTATTTACAATGATCCTCTATTTTTAGAATTGAAATTTTTTTGATCAAATGCCGCATTCAAATTCAAAAATTATAAAAAAACAATGACAGCAACTAAAAACTTTATTGGTTCATGCAAACAAACGACTCATCAAACAAAACTAAAGATTCATAACAATCGTTGAAACAGAGCATTGATTAACAGATATAAAAATTATTTTTTATTGCTAAACAATCATTTTTTGCAATCTACACATTGCTTAAACCCATCTAATCGTTAATCATAACTCACTGAGAAATCGCTATGGCTGATTGAAAGATTAGTTCGTCATACGAATTTTTTTAATCCACGAAAAATATTTTTTCATGAACGCATCCATCTTTACCTTAATGGAAAATCACATGATAGCATTAAAATTTTTGATAAAATCAATCACAATTTACCTGTTCACTCTCACGATTTCTGTAGTGTTAGCAGATTCTAGCCTTTTATATGAAAAATTAAGACAAAATGAAGCAGTGGTGACTGAAGTGAGTGAAACAAATCTCACCATTAGTCAACTCGCTTATGATTTCAATCCAGATTATTCTCGAATTTATAAAACAGACTCTAGCAATACATCATTTAACATTATCTCGTTAGTTGAATCCATCGATCCTGTAACCAATGCAAAAAATTATCAAATTCAAGTAGAACACCGTGATCGCAGCAAACCAGAAAATAGAATGATCAATTTAAAAAATTATTTTTCAATCAATGAAAAAATTTATTTGTCAGTTATAGCAGAAAATTCTTTCAATAGTAGAATATCAGGTATTGCTGGCGAATTAAGTTATTTTGTCGCCAAACCTCAAAATGGAGAAGCGGATTTTAGCAGAAGAAATCTTTGGAGTTATCGTTATCTTTTTAACGAAGATGCCAAAAAAGCTTACACAATCAAAGAAATGCTAAAAGACACTGAACGGCAAGATAATCTTGGCACCTATCACCAACCCGGTGCAACCACAATATTCATCAATGGAGTGCGTGATAATAATTTGAGCAATACCTTTTATTTATCAGGTTCGTACTTTTCGAATAATCGCATCGAAGATGATTACCTCTACGAAAACACAGCAACGATTATCTCAAGAGGACTTGCTGGTAGCAAAACCTACATTGAAGTCGCCAATTTTAAATATGATTTTCAAGGGAATTACGATGTCATTTATAGCCATGTCTCCAATTCAGAATATTCTATTGAAGGTATAGCATTGAATCAGTATCGAAGAGAAGTGACGGTTGATGGTGAAGTGGTCAGCGAAACAGGAGAAGTTATTGGTCATCATATTATCTATCTTCCGGGAGATGTACGATATAATTTTTCAGTCGGCGATCATATTCAACTGGGTAAACGCTACGAGTATAGTGCTGCTGTTACTCATAAAGAATTAAGAAACGAGTTCACTTACTTAACGCTCTCCAGTTTCGCCAAACCGATTGAACCAGGAGAGTACGATTTGCTCTCGATTAAGCGAAGCCAAAAGTATGCCGTTGAAGCCATAGACAACCAAGGTTTATATATCGAAGGCATCGTTAATCATCATTTTGACATTGGTGATGTTATCAAATTAGTTCCTCGATTTCCTCATATTCTTTCTATGTCGAATGGTCAAATTTTCCTGAATAACCAACCCGTTTTAACTCAAGAAATTATTATTAATAATAATTATAATGTACAGGGTAACGTGATCATCCCAGAAGATTATACCCTTAACGTCAGTCCATCAGGAAGAATACAAATTGAATCAGGTAACCAACTCACTATCAAGGGTAAAATTATCGCAGAACAACGAAAAATATTTTTTGGAACCGGCGATTTATTGGGTCAACCTACAGCTAGTGTCCCAGGCTTAGTTAGCACGATATCTTTTTCTGTTATTCCACAATGGTGGGGAGTTAAAGGTGATGGTGTAACCAATAACACAGTGCCTTTTAATCGTTTTGCACGAGCCTTACAAAATAACTGGACAGCTTATATTCCTGAAGGAGATTACATCTTGGATAGTGGTGGTGTCATCTTCAAAGATTTAAAGAATGTCACCATCATTGGTGCAAATACGGATACGGAAGAAAAAACCCGTCTGCGCCCTAGTCAACAACGTAAGTACACAGAAATTCCCATAAGTTCTAATACAGAGGGTTGTGAAGATGATAACTCGCAAAAATGTTTTTGTGAGGTGTCTGCACGCAATACAACGGGCTGCGAAGAAAGTTATTATGATAACAATACCCAGACCTGTTTTTGTTATGGCGTTGTTTTACCTGAAAGCTATTATAGCGCGGGTGTTTTCAAACCTGTCTCCTACTTTACAACATTGAGTATCGATCAGTCTCAAGACATCCAATTAAAGAACATGACTATCGAATCCCGTGGGCGCTATTGGGGAGATACAGATACACCACCATCCAATTTTAATGCCTATGGTACGCCACGTACTAATTGGATTATCAAAGGAGGAGGTAGTGCGCTGTTAGTATCACGATCTAATAATATTACCCTAGATACTCTAGAAAATCGTTTAGCCGGTTCTGTTGGCGTTGTTTATTTATCTTCTGCAGACAATATTAATACCTTAAATGCTTTTGCTAATGCCGGTGATTTGGGGTACGCCGGCTTTGCTGCTGACAATTGGGCAGATGCGTATATTAATACTAATGGTCGATATTACTTCGGTCATTGTACAAGCCATACGGAAACCGGCATCGGTAATCTTGTCTACAAAACATCAGGTAAAGCAGGTATTGTTGTTGAAGGTGATAGTGGGAATGAACTCTTTGTTACTATTGAAGGAGGAGTATTCAGAGATGCGATTTCTGGTGGTGATTTTCCATCGGGAGGCAATGGTGTAGCTGCTGATACCACGCATTTGACCATGCGCAATGCCGTTTTAACCAACAATCGAAGTGGACTACGACTGCACGCCAAAGCGACAAGCGCCCCCTTGACTATTGATATTGATAATAACCAAATTGTTGCTAACTCAGTTTCAGCTATTTTTTCTGAATTTAAAAACACCGACAATAATCTCACAATAGCCAATAATCATTTATCTGTTTCAGCAAATTCTGCTTGGAATTTTGGTACTTTTCAAGATACAGCTCGAATGTATCCGGTTATAGAATCTGCTTTAATGATTAATAACAAGCCTTTTTTTGGTGAGATGTACTTGACGAATAATCAGGTAGAAGAAGGCTCTAAAAAATTATTACTACCCCTTCAAGACATTGAAACTCTCCATGTGACAACCCAGGATGAACTCGCTAACTGGTTTAATAATTACGCTGAAGTCCAATCATATGGCTTAGCTAATGATATGACCTATCTAGATGTTGAAATGGCATTACCCATTGGTGACGAACAATACATTTTTAATGGTCAGTTTTATAAGGTGCAACATTCCATTAGATTAACTGACGACACGCACTGTCAGACGTGTTATCGACTGTTTCTGTCTGGCGATGTTAGATACCAATTTATTGATAGTCATAAAAAACGACTGGGGCTATATTCCAAAATTTCTTTTGCTAAAGTGAGTGCCCAAGTGATCAGCGTAGGATTAGCCAATACCGACACTTTTGTGGATATTATTTCTGAGATCTCGCCTTTAGGCTATAACTTTGCTTATTCGGACGGGATCTATGCCATTGCCGGATTCAATGAATTACAAGACAATTGCGACAATTGTTATCGTTTGTTTTTCCAAGGAGATGTCAGAAATTCATTTGCATCGGACAATTATGAGACGAATTTTATCGGTCTTTACTTGTATTAATAGTATAAAGACTCTAAAACACTCATAGTTATTGCATTTTTCATGTTTGCTGCTCCTTGCGGGCGCAAGCCTCTTGGATTTGTACTAAGGTTTTGGACTGCTCCTACCTTTGAGTTGGTAAGAGTAGCAAGCCAAGTTCATTGGTAAAAATTAGGAATTATTCCGTGCATTAAATCACTTTCACTAGTGTCATTGTACTCGCACCCAAAAATGTAAAGTCACATTGATAACTTGCTCTTAAAGCGTATCCTTGACGAAAGTTGGATTCTAATTCAAGTTGCAAAATTTGTTTGTTTAAATCGGCATCCACAACACGTGCGCATTCAAAACCGAAATAGTCATTCACGTATTGATACAAGGCTTTGAACAGCGACTCTTTTGCAGAATAAATTAAGGTGGTGGCATGACTGCTTGTCAAACCTAAATTCGTCAATAGTTTTTGTTCTTCTTTATTATGTATCTGACATGAAATTTGGGCACTTAATTCATCATCTAAGTTATCTTCAATATCAATCCCCACACTACTAACGGCTTTTAAATCACTAACTATCGCCAAGGCTACACGTGATGTGTGCGAAATAGAACCTGTAAAACCCGCTGGCCAGCTTGGTGCTCTATGCTTTGCAGTAGTTACATGGCAATCCGTTAGGGAAGAATCGGTATTTGCTAACGCCTCGCCTGCTGCCACCCTACCCGCCAAAAATTCTGCTTGCCTTTTTTTTACAGACTGAGAAATTTGTTGCGGAAGCGGGACTTTATAATATTCAAAAAGTTCAGGTGCATAATAAGAAAGCTCGTAGGGACACATACAAAGGCTGATAGGCAAATCACCATGCTGCCACAAAGTGGTTTGCTTGATAAAGGCATGAACGGCAGCCTGTTTTTTTTGAATTTGATGAAATTGAGAAAATGGCATTTTATATGCTATTCACAAAAGGCGCAGAAGGTTCAAGCAGATTCAAAATCACCTTATTCACTACATGCGTTACTCTTTGTCGGTGGGTATTAATAAAGAAATGATCGCCAGGCATCTTCACGCAATGAAAATCGTTATACGTCAATTCTTTCCACGCCATCAGAGACTCATGATTGACATCAATATCTTGCTCTCCGCCCAAAGCAGTAATAGGTATAGGCAATTTTTTTCCTTCAGCTAAATAACACTCTGCAACTTTAAAGTCGGCTCTTAATAAGGGGCTTAACAATTCAATCAGCTCATCATTTTCAAGTATTTCTTGCGGGGTGCCATTTAAATCTCTCAAGGTATCAATGAATTCTTTTTCTGGTAAATCATGCATATTTTTATGCTTATCACTTTCAATGTGGGCCGCTTTACTACCCGAAGCAATTAAGTGCTTGGGTAATCGCAGCCCCCGCGATTGCAACTGCACGCAGGTTTCGTAAGCTACTCTACTACCTAAACTGTGACCAAAAAAAATTGAGGGTTTTTCACAGAGAAATGCCGAGGATAACATGATTTCATTCACCAAATCCGTCATATTATCAAATGGCTTCTCACACAGTCGTGCTCCTCTGCCTGGTGACTGCACAAAAACTAATTCTATTTCATCATTAAAATCTTGCGCCCAAGATGAGTAGCTATGCATCGAACCGCCTGCATAAGGAAATAAAAACACGCGTAGTTTTGCAGAAGGAACATGATTGAGGCAGAAAAAGAGTTTGTTATTCATTGTTACTTGATTCATTGTTGACACATCTTCTTTAATTGATTTGTTATAGATTTCTTGTAGGACAGTATCTTAATCTTTTTTCCGTTATCTGTCTCACTGGTGTTGACAGGCTCAATAGGATTTTTGTTGCCGTTTAACCACCGCATAACTTTTAAGTTTTCGCTCGTTTTTTTGCAGAATGTCTAGGTGAATAACAACAAGAAAGAGAATGGCTTTAACGCCTCAAATATAAAGGGACAATTGGAAACAATCACAATTCGAGACGAATCTATTTCTTATAGGGTTGAGGGAAGTTTGTAGCAAAATCTCATCAGAAAACGGATAGGCTTAATGCCTATTCACAGTGTTCTTTACATGATTCTAATTGTTCGTAGCAGGCTTTTCTTGCATCAGAGCTGTTAGCTCCTTGCAGGCATGGAGTCGAACTCTCGTTGCATTCTTCTACACACTCTTTTTTTCTTTTCTTAGCGTAATAGTTGGCGAGCAGAAAACCACCCTGATTACTATAACGTTGCGAGAAAGAACCGCTATCATGCCATTCGCAGGCATTAACAACAGGGAAAAGAGCCAACAAGCTTAATATCAAGTAGAAAGAAAATTTCATAGCAACTCCTTTTCGTTCAAAAATTATACTTTATTGAGTCAATAGGCGTATATTTTTTGACGTTTTGCTCGTATTTAGTGAACTTAACACCAGTTAATAACACAATTTGCTGGCTATTCCAACCTTCCCTGTTTACTCCCTGCAATTTCATGCACCATTAGGCGACTGATGTCATAAAAATCAGCCAATAAAGCACTAGAGTAACATTCCAGGTTAAATTTTTACCAGTAGCCACTCTCAAAACCATGATTGACGCCATGCCGTAAAAGAACACATCCTCGCTCATTGCTAGCAAAACATAAAGCACAGCACTCACAAAGGCTTTAAGTCAATTTACTCATTGGTGACTACAACAGAAATGAAGTGCTACTGCTTGGGGCTAGCTTATTAATACCAGCTAGCACTAGTGCTCATGAGCATGTTCGTTGTCATTATCTTTTTCTTCAGGCGGAATCACCGCATCCGATTCGTTAGCGGGCATCTTAAATAATGTTCCACTGGAAACGATCCATCCCTTGCCATTGTAAGCTTTCATCTCGTAATGGCCTTGAGGTGTATTGATACCCGCATAGGTGAGTCGATCACTTTGCGTAATATTGATATCATACTGATTGCCTTCTTCAATAAAAACGCCGCTCCAAGTCATACTTTTTCCTTGATTTTGCACAACGCTATTGATTGAAACCTCATATGCTTGCCCCAGTTGGCGGATGGGTAATCGAATCTTATCACCCGGCATGAGCACTTCAACGCGCATAGATTCAAATTGAATAAATTCACGTCCATCGACAAGCTCTTCATCACTTAAACGCAAACCCTCCGTGTTATCCGTCCAACCCCAAGCATCAGGTTCATTCAATAAAGATTCTATTTGTGATGCATCTAATTCTAAATCAGGGCGACGCTGCGCAATGGTTGTAATGCGTTTCGATAGCGTCATTGCAGCATCGCCAGATGTATTGGACTCAGATGCCTGAGCTTCATTCGTTGTTAGCTGTTGATGAGGTGAATGGGTAGGTTGCGTCTGATTTGAATAGCTTTGGGTTGGCTGATTATCTTGCCGAGAAGCCGCAGAATTTTCATTACTTTTATTGTCATTGACCTCAGTGGTGGAAGACATTTCTAGAGGTTCTAAAGCCCAGAAAAACACTGCCAGAAGGCCGATGATGCTAGTGTATAAGAGAGTGTTTTTTTTCATATAAAATTACTGCTTTTGATCAAAATAGGGGGCTTGTTTCTGACTTTTTGGTATCAACCGCCCAGTCAGAAACCGTAAAAATACCAAGGGAGGTTAGTGAATTTCAAACCAATTGATATTAAAAATTCCCCCGCCTTCACTACTGCGGAAATTTAAACGCAAACGTTGTGAGCCTTGAGACAAGACGATAAGGTCAGAAACAGTCACCCAATCTTGCCATCCATCACTCAGCTGCGGGTCAACATAAACCGAGGTCAGCACAGTACCATCGATCACAAAATCGATATAGCCACCGTTGGTATCAGTTGCCACACGCACATCTAGTTTGTATTCGCCCGTCGTAGGAACATCAATAAGGTATTCACTCCAGTCACCATTTTCAATCCAACCAATAAAACCGGTATCTTCCGTATCGGTTGTATTACCTATTTGTACTCCCGATTGCAGCACAAAATTTTCGGCTTCAATTTTTCCTACGGGTTGTTGCGGAATCACATCACCTAAACGCTCTAATGTCATTCGTGTTAATACCCAGTTACTATCTTGGCCTCCGGCATCAGCAAACGTAATATTCAATTCGCCGTCTGTTACTGGTGTTTCAAAAATAACGTAGGGAAATTCACCAAGTTGATTACCAATACCCGTTGCCATAAGCACACCTTCAGCCGAGACTTGCGATTCATCATGCATGAATTGTGCATCACCCATGTTTAATACCACGCGCCACAAACCATCCGCAATAACATGAGAAAAGGTCGTTTCCACGCTGTTAAACACTAAATCACGGTTAATGTCATTAACACCATTAATCACACCTCTATCTAAACTTTGCGGAGCTTGACTCCAATAGATATCACCTTGTGTTTCTGGGGTAATCGGGGTCCAACCGGATTGAACCGGAGAATCAACGGAACCAAAATCGTAATCGTATTTCGTGGCCGTCAGATCAACTTTAAAGGTTAAATCCTCTACTTTATTGAGCGACATACGATTTAACACCCAATAACCCGTACCCTCTTCACCACCCGAGAAGGTTAAATCTAATATGCCATCCGTTACCGTCACTTCAAAATTCACGTAAGGGAATTGGCCCGCGGGTTGACTCGCTATGGAGCCCGCAAATTCACCTTCGGCCATGACTTGCATATAGCCATTGGAATATTTCGCATCGCCCATATTTAACGTAACGGCCCAAACGCCATTACCAATTTTTTGCGATAAGGTATGGGCTTGATTATTAAATACAAAATCTTGATTAATTTCATTAATCCCATTAATCGTGCCGTGATCTGAAGAACGAGGAGCGACATCCCAGTTGACATCGCCGGTAGTTTTTTCTGAAATGCGTATCCATCCATCACGCACAGGAGACGTTAAGGTGCCAAAATCAAAATCGAACTGAGTCGCCCGCGTATCCAATACCACAGGTTTGTCCGCTATTTTACGAAGTTCCATGCGATTTAATACCCAATCGCGATTGCCTTCAAACGAGAAAGTTAAATCTAAAACGCCGTCCGTTATCTCAACATCAAACTCAACCGTCGTGTAGACATCATTAGGGCTATCAATATTGGATCGAAGCACTTGGCCATTTTCTGCAGAAACACGCATATCATTGTGAGTATAGTGACCATCACCCATTTGCAATGTGACGCGCCAAATACCATTATCGAGATCGTGAGAAAAAGTACTTTCTTCAAAACCAATCAAAAAGTCTTGTTCAGCCGCACTTCGACTACTGTCACTGCCGCGATCACGGCCTTCCGGTTTTTGGCTCCATCGCACATTACCGCTAGCATCGGGTGATATTAGCGTGTGTCCGGACAAAACGGGGGAATTAACAGGACCAAAATCATAGGTGAACTCTGCTTTGCTTAGGTCCACTAAAATCGGATTACCAAATAAACGTGTTGTGGTTTCTGCTCTAAAATTGGCAAAATTATTGCGCTCGTTGTGAATCGCAAGCGCGGCATAAGCTTCTTCACTATCACCAACGGCAATTCCACAAGCACGCGAACCGCCACAAGCAAAACGATTGGGATTGGAGAGTTCAGCCACACGTGACGTACTAAATGCACTACCGTAGGCCATAATAGTCGCAAACCGATTATCCTCACCATAACCTAAACCATAACGGTATTTACTGCCTCCTGAGTGGCCCTGCTTTCGCGAATGATTCAAGCCCATATTGTGTCCTAATTCATGGGTGACTGTTAATACACCGCAATCAGGGTCCGCCACATTAATGGCATAGCTTGAAGAAGTAGAAACATAGCCCCGGCCACAAGACCCATCGAGAGCTTGCAAACCGGTTACAAAATCGGCACCGGTTAAATCACGATATTCTTTAACTTGACCGTTATCGCGAAAAATGGGTAGTAAAGTCGCAGAGTCCAAGATTTCTTTGCCGCTGCTATCTTTGGGATTAAAATAAATCGCACCGACAAGCCTTACCTGAATATCAACGCCACTTTTTGCGTAAATACTATTCATATCGCTTATCCAGCCTTCCAGCATGGTGCGTACATCATTATTGGCGGCATCCACTGCATCATCATCGTACAAAACTAACCAATCAATCATGACGGCATGGCTAGGTGCTGTAAACAGTAACATCAGCAATAAGGCTAACGTCGTTTGTAATCGTTTAATCATACTCATAAATTATTCCTATCTCTTTTTATTCTTTTGAGTTGTTATTAATGAAACTTTTTGGAGTGTAAGGTTTTTGTGTCTGGTGTGAAAGCCATGAAGGGTGAAATGTTTCAAAATTTTTTATAAACGAGAGCTTAATTTCTCAAAAAATAATCAGCTCAAATTTTTTCTGTTTTTTATAGCGCTGATATTTTTAAAGCATCGATTAATCATTTTAAGAGCTATTCATTTGTCAATATTGAATTTAAAAATAGGTATCAAAATGAACCGATAAAAGTGGAGATAAACTAACAATTATTGCTCCACCCAACGATTTCTTCAATCATGGATGGAGCCTGCCTTTAACTAACGTTGCGTCCAAACTCGGTTTACATCAGCTTTATAATTAACCCACACTTTAAATTCATCGAAGCTGTTTTTTAGCGCTGTATTTTCGTCAGCGTTTAAGGGCTTGGTAAACTGAAAATTGCTACCCAAATTAGCACACGCCTCAAAACCTTGCTCCCAAGGTGCTGCAATGGCAGTCATTGACCATGAGTTATCCAACTCATTTTTACAAGCAAATTTAAGCTCGCGCGTGCAATTGTCATCATCCCATGTACCATTGTTATAGATACCCGCGCAGTCTTGGTCTCCATCATCATTAGGTTCACCCAGTTTCCAGTGAGTAAAACTAGTTTGTGTCTCGCTTTGAGGCGCCTCAATCGTCTTTTCCTCAGCAAAATTATCGTCAGCTAAATTAGTGGAATGCCATCCTCCCTTGCCATCACGTCGCCAATTTAACCAAGTATCGCCGTTAATTTGTTGTTTAAGTGACTCATTTTCATCGCGGTTTTTGGGTTTAGCGAAGTAGTAACTTTTACCATTATTTTGATCGATACTATGGCAAGCTTGATGAGCCTCTTGCCAAGTCACATGACTAGCAGTAACTACCCAACTCAATGGATCGGCTTTATCTTGGCAGGCCGCTTGTTTCTTTTGCGTTTGGTCGCAAACGGCATTATTCCACAGACCTTTTTTATCGTTAACATGCCACATCATGGCACACTCTTCGCTAATATCATCGGGTTGACCTGTTGACCAAGCCGTATATTGATTCCCCTCAATGGACCAAGATTGCCAAGTCTCCGTATTACTCTCACGTATGACATTAATCCATACATTAGCATCAGATTGATTTTTTAAAGCGGTATTTTCATCCATATTGCTTGGTTTTACGAATTCATATTGTGTATTGTTATCACCCAAGTCCTTACACGCTTTAAAACCACCAAACCAATCACCTTCTACACTCGTAATTTGCCAATCTTCGTTATCAACGATATTTCGACAGGCATATTTATGGGGAATATCACAACCATAATCATGCCATTGCCCATGACTGGCATAAGCTACAGCACACGCTTCAGCAGGAGGAGTATTCGGTTGGGTGGAATGCCAGTTTTCAAATACTTGGTTATCGCCAAGATTCCATGAACGTGTTTTATAGGTCGGTAATGCATTGTATTTGGCTCCTATAACACGTAGAGTGCCTTGTCCTTGTGGCTGACTTGAACGCACCCAAACTGCGCTAATGTAATAGCCTGTAGGAGCTACCAATGCTTTTTGATAGCTATCAGTAGCGGTTTGCCATTCGCTGGCGATATTACATTTTGAATTTAATTCATTATCAAGCCGGGTCAGGCATACCGCACCACGAGTATCATTGGTATAGTCCGGTCTTGCCACTTTTTCTGAATCAAATTTAATACCCACATTGCCATCAGTACCAAAAGGATTCAGTTGGCCAAAACGAATAGCCTTGATGTATTCACCCAGTCCTATATTGATATTCCAACGCTGCATCCAATCCCCCATGGTAAATTCGTGATATTGATCCGATTGGCAATAGTGCCCATAGTTATCACCTGTAGGTTTTTCATGATGACCAAGTTGCACTGCATAATTAGGATACGCCGCTTTATTGGATTGTTCTCTTTTAATCATACCGAGATCAACACCGGCTATGACTTGATTAAAAGGAGCCTGGATTTGAAGAGTTCCTGAGCTAGGGGACACACCAACTTGTTGAAAGTTACCACAACTATCAACATAGCGTAGACCTAAAATTTTATCACCGCTTTTCCGACCTTGAATACCGACTAAATAATGACGATCGTTAAAATGTTTAATGCGCTTGTTAGGTGTTATAGAGCGTTTACCACTCGTGTTTTTATGATGTCTCCATCCACGCCAAACGCTATAATACTTACCAAACGATTTATCTCTTTCATATTTTATAGTGTGATCAATTTTTACTTTGCCACACGACGAACTAGTGTTGTATTTTACTGAAGAGATATGTTTAGTAACTTTGAAATCGACGTGCTTGTGACGCTCTTTACAATGAAAACCATCACAATGAAATACTCGGTCATCGCGTTCGTGAGTGTTGCTTTCTTTATAATGCCAATTTTCATCATCGGGAATGGCATTGGGTAACTCGCAAGCTGTAATCGAGCTCATCTTGGTTTTCGTTTCAAGCTCCTGGTTAGGTAATAAACCTTTATTTTTATTTAAATCTGCTAGCTGTTGTGGCTCATAACCCGTTTCCGGTAAAGCTCCGAACGAGATAATACGTGATGGCCCATATTTTTCGCTCAATGTATTGTTTGCGCTTTTGAAATGCAAGGTATTATCAAAACCTCCAATGCCATCACTTACCGTAGCGGTATAGATACAAGCAAAGGTTGTACAAGTTCCTTTTTTATGCAAACGAACATTAAAAAAATCTCGCTCTAAGTAAGCCAAAAACTTGTTGGCGAGTACCTCAGGGTCGTTCTCACGGACAGGTTTTGTAAAGTGGACTTTGTAATTAATGGTTTTAGTATCAAGGGTTGCGCTCACTTCTCTGGCTTCTATTTTATCGATATCTTGCTCGCCTAAATAAACATCGAAGGAAATGGTCGACTCAACACCAAGCAGTAATGAATAAAGGTCATCTCGGTAACGAAAGGTTAAACTCACTCTACCATTCGTATGGATTAAATGAGGAGGTAGCATATCCTGTAATGTCACACGCCAACTGCTATCATTATGAATAATTTGATAAGGTTCATGACAAAAAGGATCATTCACGCACACTTCAATGCCATCGACAGGAAAAGTGAAATGACCACTAAAGATCATATCGTCGATACTATTTTGATCAACATAACTTAAATTAGGGATAGGTAATAGAGGGTGTTGTATTTCTATTGGGCGCTCAAGAATGTAAATGTCATCTAAACACCCTTCGTTTACACCGGTATTAAATACTAAAGCCTTGGGAAGACTTCCCGTATATTGAAACGGCAGGATGACTCGATTGTCATGACCGCTAACATCAATAGAACCTGTCAGAGTCGTGTTTTCAGGTAGTATGGCTTGCCAATGTTGCTGGTTATTCGCTTTTTTCAAACAAGTTAAATCTTCAGTAAACTCCAGGGTTAACTCTCCATGACGCTCAGTCGTATATTGGCGAGCACAGCTACTCGGTAAGTTCATAGCGGCGTACTGTCTTTCAAAGGGGCCTACATCACTCGCATTGACACCACAATCAATTAACCGTGATTGACCATCAAGATCCAAGCCTTGCGGAAGAGTTCCTACATCTAACAAGGGGTTGTCATCATCTAAAGAGGTCGTGTCTTCAGAATTGGTTTTTTTAAACCTTAAGCGATAATCGGCGATGGATGCTTCGCTCGATGCTTTTTCTTCTAAATAATACTCAAAATTATTTTCTCCCGTATCCGTCAGATTGCACAACTCAGTCTCCTCAAAAAAACCGGCTGTTTGCAAGAGCACATGGTTTGCATTGGCCTGACAGGCTCCAAGATAAGTCGCTTGCATACGATCGATGATTGATGATTCCACAGTAACGACAGCACCATTTAAATCAATATTTACACCATGGTTGCCATTTGGTATGGGCGCAATGTCATTAAAAATTGCACTGTGATGGATAGTAATTTGTGAATGAATTGGGAGTGCTGGAATTATGATCTGTTCCTCAATGCTATCTTCGATAGCTGTTGACTGATTCTGAGTCGATGGACAATTGTCTAAGATATCGCAAACTTTTTTATTAATAGAACTCCACAATGCATAGCCATTTTCTGGCGTTTTTATACGCACCTGTTCTAGTATTAGGTTTGGATTTGGATTATTAATTCCTAGCAACCGTCGTGATATTGCAACACCGGGTCCTCCCTCAATAAATAATTTTTCCAGTTTGAGATGAAGTTTTGCATACGGGCTTTGCTCTGTATTTTCGAAAAAATCTGTCACGACAAAAGCATACTGTTCAAAATTCTCAGCATGCTGTAACTTCGTTTTATTTCCTCGAAATACGATGTGTAGGTTTCCATTGATTGCAAAATTGTTGGCATCTAATGCGATAGTTTCAGTGAGCCGGTGTCTACCACTCGGCAAATGCATAACAACGCAGTTAAGAGCAGAATCACCCATAAAAGTGGTTGCCGTTGCATCAAGCCAATCGTTTAGTGCTCTGGCTAAATCTGAATATAAAATACCCTCACCCACTGGTGTATAATCGCCATTGTGTTTGGCCTGCGTTTGGTAGGCATTATCACTACCGCTATAGACAACACGAAAGTCTCTACAAGCTGATTCAGGTTCTGGCTCTGGTTCTGGTTCAGGTTCAGGTTCAGGTTCAGGTTCAGGTTCAGGTTCAGGTTCAGGTTCAGGTTCAGGTTCAGGTTCAGGTTCAGGTTCAGGTTCTGGCTCGGGTTCTGGCTCTTGGGTGCGACGACACTCGTAATCGATATGATGATCTACCGTGCAATCTCGCGCTTGCCCGCTCTGTTCGGAATAAAATACGGTTACTTTTTTGCCGGGTTGCCGACAGTATTTACCGGCTAAAGGATCATCAATGTCGTTGCTAGGACCTGGGTAAAAATCGTAATTCATGTCACAGGAAAAATAAGGATCACTCAGCTTGTGCCAAGTAAAAATGGTGGGTATGGCTTGCACACCTTTCGAAAAAGCGATGCAAATACATAGAAACTTAAATTTTGAAAAACTCATTAATAAATCCTATTTTTTAATTCTCAATCTTTTCTATCGGTACACTCTTGGGCGTTGAATTAGCAAGCTCGCGACTTTCTAAATTTATCTCTATCTTGAGCAGTTTCAGAATGCATTTTCGCATTAGGGTTTCCGACAGTTTTCAATGACATCAGTAAGGAAACGGGTAAACCAACTCACAACTTAAAAACTAACGTGTTTGTGGAGTTGAGAGTTAATTAATCCTATTAATGATTACCAAGCATTTCTCTAAAAAGTCGACTAGATGCAATAGCGTCATCCCACTCTTTATTTATCCTCGATCTTTCCACTTTTAACTCTCGCTTACGTTCACTTCGTGCATCTAAAGAAAACCATTCTCTCCAGTTATTAGTGAATTCGGCTTGTTTTTCTATTCGTTGCCGCTCAGCATCCGCGAATGCTGTCCTAACCCATTCAATACCATCAATAGATTTAGAACGTTTTCTCACAGCTGATACTACCTGACGAGGCTCCGCTAATCTATCCACAAACTTTGCTTGATCTGCTTCATTCATAAACATTTTCCCACTCAAATATTGGCCGTTGCCATTGATGTGGCCGTCACCGAGGCTAGACGCACAACCCAAGCATCGATATTTGTGGCCAGCAATGATGACTTCTGGGTCATGATCCGTATAAAATTCATCCATAGCTTTTGCAACGACTTGCTCTGCATGTCTTTCGAAAGATTCGTCAGTAATCTTGGCAATCTTGATAGTTCCATCTTGTTTGTTGCCGAAGAAAATAGACAAAAGATTTTTTGCCACTGCATCATCATCCGTTCCTGTTTCGCCTCTCCTAGTTTGTTGTTCTGAAAAATCTAGTATCCTTACAATATCTGCAAGTTCCGATTCTTTTTCAAACGCACCTGTACTATCACGTAATTTTTGTCTCATAAAATCAGGTAGTTCTTTAATCATGGTTTCAAGTTGTTCTTGTCCTTCTCTTTTGTTGGAACTAACGAATAACTCGTTAGCATTTCTGTCATTTTTTATTCCAAATTGTACTTCTACCGGATGACTATGACCCTTATCTTCAAACCAAGCAATTGATAGGCGCGATAGTGCTGCAAGCATTTGAGTCGTGCGATTAGATGAATAATCTGGATTAGTAAAATCGACTTTATCAAGCTTATCGGGATACAAACCCTGTTGATTAGTCCCAGTGATCTTAGAACTTTCCAGTAGGCGTTGATAATCGGCATTATTGGATTGTCCCGTGGCTTCTTGTAGAATTGTTTTGGCTCTTTCTTTAGAGGTGGGGGTTGCTTCTTTTAATGTTTTCTTAGTCGTTTCTTCAGGAGCATTGAATTTTCTGTCGGCGATATTGGTTCGTGTTGGTGGATTAACATGGCTCATTTCAACATCTACACTCTCAATTCTCCGATATCGACCAGTGAGACCATTATTCAAAAGACTTTGCTTCTTCTCTTCATCTAACTCGTAAACGTGAGTAGCTACATCGGGTTGACGATCAGAGACCTTCTCCTCATAGCAATTCACATTATGCGTCCAAATCCCCAACTCACCGACAAAATAGGTATGATCCACCGGTACCTCAAAGTTATAAACCGTCATTGTGTCATCAAACTCCGTTTTAGTAATAACGTGAAGCGCTTGGTTGTTTATATCCAAAAGTACATCATTTTCAGCCAAGTCAATCGCATCCACCCAACCTTTTTCATGCACATAATAAGGATGACCTGCGGTGGAGATGATGGTTTCCGTTTTGCCATGGCCATCACTGAATGTGATAGCAACTACTTCTTTGTTAGGGTTAACAAAATGTTCGAGGATCGGTCGATAAGTTAGCTCACCACTGGAGTCTTTATCGTTACGTGTGAGAATCCGATGCGTCTTGTTAATTTGTTCGATCGGTACTAAACCACTTTCGGTATGAATCAGTGTACCAGCCGCAAAACAATTGGGCGATAATGCATTGTCTACATCCTCGGTGCGTTTGGCAGCATTGATGCTGGCTGCATTTTTGCTAGTACTGCCTGCATGGGTGAGGGAGTTTAACCAAGCGGCAGGATCGCTTGCAATGCGTGCAGGCAACACATCCAACGCACGACTCAGTTGCATAGGTTTAACTTTTGCCATTTGAGCTTGCAAATTATCAAGAATTTTACTGCGCACTGATTCACTCGGCATTTTACTAAAAGCGGCAAAAATCGCTTGCTCACGCTGTGCGATAAGCTGCATATTTTGTTTCGCATTACCTTTGCCGCGCAATTGATGCCCAAGCATACTCAATCGTTGCTTGAAGCTTGAAGACTGATAAAGCATCGGATTAATCGCGCCAATATTATCAAATTTTTGGGTAATACGATCGGTAGTCGCCTCTGTAAAACCATCGGCCATGGCTTGTACCGCGACAACGCCCCATTGCATATTCTTCAAGCTTTGCCCGTAAGCTATTTGTTGGCCTATGCTGGATGTCATGGAAACACCGGCATGCAATGTGGCATTAATCGCAAAACGCTTACTGGCAGAAGCTAAGGCTCCCTTGGAGAGTGCCTCGCCTTCACGCAATAAGCCCGCTTCACCACGCACACCACTGATACCGACCGATGCCGAAGACGCAAACACGCTGGCACCAAAGCGCACCCAATCAAATTCACGTTGGTTATCCAGTGCCATGCGAAAACCTTGGCCAGCAACATCTGTCGCCGTTCCCATAACGGCACCAAACGCCAAATTACCTGTGAATTTTTGACCCGATGTTAAATTACCGGTGGTTTTCGATAAGGAATAGGCAAGGCGCTCTTTATGGCTCAGTTTTGCGCCGTTTTTTGCCAGTTTTTGCGTTGCTCTTGCCGCTATCTTACCAAAGCTCGCCATGCCACCAGAAAAACCTCCAGCAACCCCTCCCATAATTGCTCCTTCAGCGATAGCAGCTCCGTCAAAATCGCCCGCTTCTCGTGAACCGAAAGCCATTTGTACACCCTGCACAGCAACTTGCGACACAGCACCTTCTACTGCACCGATCAACACACCGCCCACAACGGCACCGATAGGTCCAGTCACAGCTGTTAATGCAGCCACAGCTACAGCTGAAACAACAGCAATCACCACCACAACCAAAATCGACACAATTTGTTCGCATTGATTGGTTGGCGGTGGCGGCGGCGGTGGTGGCGCATCAGGAATTTCTGGCATATTGGGTAAACTCGGGTTGATGTTACCGATACGCTCTCCCCAATCGTAAGTGGTTTGCACAGAGCTATTGAAATAAGCACTTTGCATCACTTCCGGAATAATAATATTTTGCCCCGCCAGCAAACTGGTATTGGCTGAAAGCCCATTAGATTCGGCAATGAGATACCACAAGCTAGAATCACCATAAAATCGTGCCGCGATAGTTTGTAAAGTATCGCCACGCTGAGCACGATAGGCTGTGCTTGTGGTTTTACTCAAGAGGTTATCATTGATTTGATTAACGTGCGGGCTCGCTAAAATGACAGCACCATTATCGACCTGATGCGCTAAGACTTGTCCGTTAAAGTAAAAATAATCGGTTTTGGTATTGGTTCTATCATCAATGAGTTGTTGCTGGTCGCGTTGTGTTATTTGCGACATCGCATTGTACTGGTAGTGATTATGATCGGTCGCCACGGTTACCTTAGCAAACGCTTCTTGTAAGCGCCGTTTACGCTTGGTATTAATCGCGTTTTTATAGCCCTCACTGTCAGGATCTTGCCTATCTTTTTTACTTAATGCTTTAAACTCGGGATCGTTTTCCGCCAGCTGTGTGTAATAGAGAATATCAGCAAAAACGTCTTGATCAATATCACGTTGCACTTGGTATTTTTTCACGGATTGTATGTCGTGATTATGGGGATCGGTTCCGTAATCCAATCTTGATATGGCCTCATCCCATAAGTCGTTAATACCAGCATCCAGAAAAGCTCGCACATCCTCATCGTCGCCGGTATACACTAAAGTGCCATCAACACGGATCTGACTTTTTTTACCGGTCGTAACATCACGATAATGATAATCGGTTGTAATCCTTGTGTAAGTATCACTGCCTGGCGTTTTGATGCTCATCTCGGTACGCGTGAGATTGCCCCAAGCATCATAGTCGTTATGTGAGTTGATTATATTCGTTGAATCATCATATTCATAAACGATAGATCCGGTTAGACGTCCATTATCGCGGTTATGCTGATTGAAACTTAAACGTCGTACACTTTGCACGGCGTTTTCTTTAAAGTCGCGTTCACCATCAATGGTTAATAATAAATGACCATGCCCTGTAAACTGCGCTGGCCCAATGTGCTCTTGAAGTAATGATACCGGTAAACCCAACGCATCATTAAATTCGGCATCAACCATCAGTTTACCCTGCGCATTAAAGCGAGGTTCATCATCATACACATAGTATTGCGTGTGTTCTTGATCGCCTTGCCTCACCAAGGTCGATTTAACTTTTCCATCTGCACGGTAGCGATGTTGGACTGACGACACACTTTGTTCGTTGTTGTCAGAATAATTACTAATTTGTGTGGCTCTATCGAGTGTGTCGTAGAGAATGCGCTGCGTTTCATTATTCTGTTCACGCGCTATAATTCTCTGATAACTATCAAACACAAAGCGATTACGTTGATGAGCTTGACCTGGTTGTTTTAAGGTTTGCACCGTGATATTACCTAAGGTGTCATACTCACGAGAAACCGACCAGAGTGCGTCTCTGGCTTGCCCTTCAATCTTGGGTTGAGCATACATAGAAACCGCGCTTAACCAACCTCTTGAGTTGTAACTGGCTTCTTTATAACGCCTAGTTTCTTTATCCGTACCAAAAGCCATGATGCTGATTTCTTCGGTTCTTAATCCTCGCTCATCGTAGCCGTATAACTCTTGACTCCCCCCGTATAACTCGCCATTAACATAGTTTTTCATATGGATAAGGCGTCCATAGGCGTCGTAATCAAAGGTTTTCTGGAGTTGACCGTTAGCCGCTTTAATAGCGATCACTTGACCTTGAGCATTGTATTCTTGCTGGTGAGTTTCTGAAAAAAGTAAGGTGTTATGGCCACTGTCACTCGCCATATTCTCATTGACTTGTGTGATGGTTTGTCCTTGTGCATTAACAGTGATCGTTTCGCGCCTTAGTGTCTCGCCTTGGCGTATTTCATTCACCCGCTTGCTAAGCACTTGATTGATAGTTAGCTCGGTCTCACCTTCGGTCGCCGCTGACAAATTGCGCCAAAAAACGTGATGCTGTGTGGTTTGTAGAAAGTGCGCATTTTGGATACCCACTTGTTGATCAGCCATGGAGCCATAGCGCGCTATCTGCGATAATTGACCCCACACATCATAACCATAGGTTTCGATTTCACGTAGGTTTTGAGATTGAGCAAACCAGTCTTGCTGATTAAAATCGCTGACATTCTCTGACTGAAGTTTGTTGATGTAAGCACGTCTTTCGAGTAAACGACCCGCACTATCCGTTAAAGTTACAAAAGCATTCAAAAAACGATCGTGGTTATCACTACCGAGATTTACGTTTTGATAGCTAGTGCGCTCCACCAAAGCACCAGCCGTCCCCTGCGATGAAGGCAAGTAAGAATAATGATGGTAATGTTCCTGCCAAATGTCAGGATACGCATCCCTAATGCCTTGCGCTCCCTGTCGTGCCTGATAGACCAAATCACCAAAACCATTGTAACGATACACATTCGCCTTAAAGTAGGTATCATTCGGGGTCGCATCCGCGGGATCAGCATGCAAAAAATGACGCTCTACGATTAGCTGGTCAAAATCCCAATCTTTGGTTTTGCGATTACCCATTTCATCGAGCACTTCAATAACGCGACCAAAGACATCATAATAAAAACGCTGAGACGATATTTGGGCTGTTTCGTCAGCCGTCAGCTCACGCACAACACGCGAGCGAGCATCGTAATCGGTTAAGGTTCTTTGTGCAGCCGCGTTGATTTTTTCACTCACCCAACCCGCGTGATTATACTGGTATTGCGTGAGGTTTCCACCGAGATCCCAGTGTTTGATGAGTTCACCAAAGCGATTAAACTGAAAACGCTGCATAATCCATGCACCATCATTATCAAGTTCCTCGCTAGCACTCTGCTCCCTTTGCCTCTCTAATACGTTACGCAAAGTCGAATCTTTGATGTCAATGTGGCGTTGTCGGGTTATGCGCTGACCTTGATCATAATCAAATAGATTTAATAGCCATTGTCGACCGTTGTTATCCGCATTCAGCAAATCACTGAGGCCAAGCTCTTTATCGACAGAGCCCTGTTGCAAGGTCAATTGTAAAGTGACATTACCGGCCGCATCATAAGCAAAACGATGCGTGATGCCTTCTTCTTGCACTTGAACTTTACGACCCGCCTGATCGTAGTGATAACGTGCCATCACAATCTTGTTATCATAGTCCCAAGTTTTGCCCGCATTATTTAGCGTGCCATAGCGCTTGACTTGCGTCAGCTCACCATAAGTGTTGTATTCATTAATTTCGGTGTAGAGTTTTTTGATATAAGCAGGGTCTGTGCTATCGCTATACGATGTGCTGAGAATACGATTGGCTGCATCATAGGTGTAAGTCGTTTTTAATTGTTGTTGTTCCCAGATGTTGCTCTGAGCATTGAAGTTCTCGAAAATAGTCGTGCGCTGTTGCAAGCGACCGGCTTCATCGTATTGATAGAGAACATGTCCTTGATAACCTTCACTGCTTATCAACCTTTCTCGATCATAAGACATGATTTGTGCTTTAATTTGTTGACTTTCATTCGTGAGAGTTTCACTGCGTTGATTGTCAAAGCGATCGTAAGTCCGCGTTGTTTTGAGGCTGGCAAAACTTTTGTTTGCATTGTCTGCTAAGCTATCTTGTTCCCATCGATGCTCTTCAATAACACGACCTAAGGCATCAAACCCTCGCTGAATAAATTGAACTTCGCCCTCGATCAGCCACGTATTGGCATCGACACGAGGACGCGCACGTTGATAACGACGCTCTTCAACACTATGTGTACTGGTTTGATCGGCATAACGATATTCGGTAACTATCTGTTCAGATACGATCTTAACATTAGGCGGTAATTGTTGCCCCTTGGCATCACGATAAAAAACAGCTTTATCTTGGTAACTATGGGTAAGGCGGTTTTGTGCATCATAAACATAATGCGTTGTTCTATCATCACGATGCGCTAAGGTTAAGTCATTAAAATGCGTTGCATGACTTCTGGCGGCTTGCGCAAAAAGCGTTTCGCTAATTTTATTGCCAAATGCATCATAGCGATAACCGATAGCTTGAAAAGATTTCACACTCGCTTGAAATTTTGTTAAGGACTCAGAGCTTGCTTTCTCCATGAGCAGCTTGATAATAAGCTCACCACGTGCATTGTAATATTCATGAGTTTCTGCGCCATCTGCCGCAGTAATGATCACGCGCGTGCCTGAATCAAACTGGCTGTAATGACGTGTTTCAACCAATGATGCCGCTTCCGACCAACCACCACTTAAGCTATAGCCAGTCACCGCTTGTGTCGCACTAGCAACCTGACGATTTAACGCATCAAACACTCGATAGGTTTCACGACCTGCAGGCTTTAACTCATTGGAATCAAACTCATGGAGACTCTGAGTTAAGCGATCAGTAAGACGGCCAATCAATCGGCTCATTTCAGTAAATTGTGCACTATATTGCTCGTCACTGTGGTCAAGACTAACACGCCCCACGTCTTCCATTAATGCCAGTCTTAACGCATCGATTTGCGCTGGGGTGAGATCGATACGCACATCCAAGGTTTTACTACCCACTTGATTACCAGCGGTATCATAAACACTCAGGTGTAGATTACCTAAAGCATCCACATGCAGTACTTGCTGGCCTTGGCGATTGTAAAAAAAGTATTGATTGGCATTCGTTGCCTGATTGCTGGTGCTTATCAGTTGGCCACGCAAGTTATAAACGAAACGCGTCTTTACCCCAAAAGCATCGGTACGTTCTGTAATTTGGCCACTCACATTGTAGCGTGAAACAGCTGCCACACTATCATCCTGCCATTGGGATAGTGTAAGTTGGTTATTGTGATCATAATAATGAACTTTGGTATAAGTTGCTAAGCCATCGGCATCTACCTCAGCCAGTGTTACCGATTCACTTTGAGTATTGCCTCGACCATCGTAGGTATAATAGGTCGTAAGACCATTTTCATCCATGCTGGCCAGGATTCTACCCATAGCATCATACGCATGGCTTGAGAGCATTTGGTTGGCTTGGGTTTGATCAAATCGATTTTTGAGCTGTGCTTCTGTCATGGCTGCCGTTTGCTCTGGTGACTGCGCCATATTGACATAAACTGCTGTGATGCGCCCTAAACCATCCACTTCATGGCGACGCAACTGCGCGGTAACGGAAACATCAATTAACCATGTCTCGATTTGTGCTTCTACCCAATGACGCTGTATGTCCGTCATATCAACAACCGCAAGCGATGTTCCCCAACGCCGCGAGAATGTCAAAACACCATTGCTGTCGTAAAAGAACTCAGTTACATAGCCTTCACCATCAATTTGCAACTCAATTTGCCCACGATGGTTGTAGAAAAAACGCATTTGTCCATTGCTATCTGTGCCCGCTTGTGTGGTAAGCAATACATCACCGAAACCGTTATGAATCGTTGCTGATTTTTGTAAAGCAAAATCGTTCAGTCGAATTTCATCAAGGAGTTGCGTCAACGTTAATGCGGTTTCATGATTAGGTTTGAGATACCCTCGTTTTTCCTCTATTTTTAGACCGCGAGCATTGTATTCGCTTACGAGGATTTGACCACTACCATGATGAATCGCAACTTGTTCGCCCCACACGTTATAGTAATACCGAATGCTTTGTGAAGGATCTTGCCAATCCGTTTGTACTTGCAGAATACGATCTTTTTTGTCATACGCATACTGAGTTTCATGCCATTGCATATCAGCTGAAGCCGCCATCAATGCATCAAAGTTTTGCCAGGTAACTGGTTGTGGTGTATGAATTAACTGTTGCTGGCTAATTTTATTACCAAAACTGTTGTATTGATAAAGATTAGCTTGTTCCAAAATACCATTGGCAGAAAAAATCGCTTCTTGGCTGAGCTGTCCCATCGCATTGTAAGCATAACGATAAACTTGTGTCATTGAATCATTGTTGATAGGCATTGGGGCAGAGAAAGTCATTTTTTCAAGCCAGCGACGCTCTTCTTGAATTTCTCCAAAGGCATTGTAATCATAACTTTTCCAATAACCTTGTTCTTCTCCTTCAAGAATATTGGCCACATCAAATTGCGCGATTAATTGGTTTTCGTTGTTATAAAAATAATATTGATTAAAGCCATCAGCCTTAGTGCGTTGAATTAAATTACCATTATGATCATAAAGCATCCGCGTGACGGCCTGTTCTTGCAACATAGCATTAGCTTGTTGAAAATCTATCGATTCGCGTACATGGCCTACAGTATCAAGATGAGTCACTTGACGGGATATCAATGTTTTATTGGCAACCGCTTGCATGAGCAGTTTGAGTGTTTCGGGAGTATCCCAAGTCACACTTTCTAGAAGAATAGGCTCTGCGTAGCTGCGCGTGTCAACCCGTTCCCAAGTCATTAATTCACCATCACGCTCCCCCATGTCTTCGTGACTGTAACGTGTCTCAATCACATCACCCACTAAGATTAAGGTATTCGATAATTCATCCATCGTTTGATAGGAATGAATATGAAAACGCTCACGTCCCAATGCATCATATACAACACGCTCGGTTCGTGATTGCCCTTGTCGAACTACGGCTAACACGCTTTCTATGGATTCTCCACCTGTTGCACCGGTGAAAAGTCGATTGTAACCTGTTGAGCCGGTTTCGCGATTTGTAGCGTCATAATGAAATTCTGTTACGCCACCCAAAGCATCAATCACTACCCTGCGCTGACCTAAAGCATTATAATAGTAGAACTCTTGACGAGAATCGTTGACAGTACCTTCTGCTACAATGGCTGCTTGTAAAGCGGCAAGCAACGCACCTTGGTTTTCGATAGCAAACACATTCACTGTGGATGCATAGTCGCGGCGTCCAATAATTTGATCCCAATCATTGTATTGATAAGCCATTACTTTGCCATTAACACCGACTTGGTAAGAGAGTCGTCCGAGAGCATCATAGAAAGTCAGTTCACGACGATCATTGTCATCATGTGTTTGTGTTAATGCGTTGAGCTGCACTTCCACCCTTAGCCATAAAGTTGCAATATCCCCTTCAAGTGGCCAGTCAATCCGTGCAGCATGCTGCGTGTGGTGAGTGAGTTGTTCTAATACATCGTATTGGAAGGAATGGAGACTTGCATTGGCATCAACTTGATAAATTAATAAGCCTTTCTTGTTGTAATAATAGAGCGTGACCCTATCCTCAAGCTGAAGTTCTGCAAAGCTTGTTAGTAAATTTTCGTGGGATACGGTTGCGCGCTGCTCGTCGCCCAGACGTTGGGCATAACTCACTTGCGCAATGATTTGCCCTGCGGCATTGAAAAGCGCCCGTGTTACACGGCCTTCACTATCAATGTGCCAGGTTTTCTCTCCTTGTTGATTATAAACCCATTCATCTTGGTAGCCGTTTCCATCGGTTTGCTTAATCAAGCGACCCGCATGATCATAGCTAAAATAACTCGCCGTAAGAATTTTGGTTTCGTCATTAATATCAAGACTTTTTTCAGCCAACCGCTGACCGACAGCATCGTAAGCAAAGGTTGTTATTGTATGCGTTTCTTTCTGTGTATCATTGGCTTGTGCACTAATGCCTGGCAATTCGCCTTCTTCAACACGAACGACTTGATTGTCCGCATTGTAGTAAAAGCGTTTAAAGTGCGTACTGGATTCTAAATTGGTGAGTAACCATAACGTATTGCCTCTTTCATCCAAGACATGACGAGTTATCACACCCGTTTCACTTTGACTTTGAATGATGTGGTTGGCTCCATCGTATTGAAAAGATTTTTCGCTGATAAGCTGGCCATCTGTCCCTCCATGACTTTCTTTAATGACACGATTTTTTTCGTCATAAACCCAACGATGCTCTCTTCCGATTTGACCATCCACTAGAATTTTTTGTGAAAGTACCTGACCAAGATGATCATAACGGCTATGCTGTTCTCGTAGAATATTCTGATTAATATCGCGTTCTATCGTTCTGAGCAAGTTACCTTGCAAGTCATATTCGTAGGTCGTCAACTGTTGCTTAGCATCTTTAACATGAATCACTTCACCAAAAGCATTACGCTGAGTTTGTAACTCTAACTGGGTCGTGCCATCCGCTAAGATCGCAAGACGAGTCACTTGACGTTGTTTAATATCGTACTGATAAAGCAACCTATGCCCGAGAGCATCCGTGGTTTGTTGTAATTCGCCAAACGCATTGTACTGGTGGGTAACGGTGGCTCCATTGGTATTGATAAGCAGGTTTTTTTGATGGCGTTTGTTGTAACCGATGCTTTGTGTTTCGTTTTCACCATTGTGAATCGCAATGACTCGACCAAAAGCATCATAGTCGTGTTGATTCGTTTTGAGTGACATCACAGACTCGATAAGCTGGTCATCGATTATCTTTGCTTGATGTTGTTCCCGGACTAATAACCCGCGTCGATCATATTCATACACAGTGATACTTTGTTCCGTTTCACCGCTAGCCGTTACGCCATCATCAGGCAGTGTTATCCTTGATGACTGTACTTGCTGACCCTGTGCATTGTAAACATAGTTCACTTGACGATTACCAAAGCGCTCGCGGATCAACTGTCTTCGGTCATCGTATTCAAAATACTGAATATCCGCCTTCAAATCTTGTGCTGCAAGCTGCTGCAATAAAGGTTTAACATCGCCCCCGGTGATGTTATTCAACACAAAAGTATCACGATAATTGATACGCTGTATTAGCTGCTGTGTGCTACGATCGTAATGTAATGCGCTCACTTCGTAGCGATTCTCTTCACTACCTTGTTGATTTCCTTTAACCACAAGACGTGTCACAACATGTGTTTGACGACCCGCTGCATCATAATAAAAATACGTCGCATGACCATTGGCATTGGTGGTTTCAATCATTCGGCCATACTCATCATAAACATGTTGTGTATGCGTATAATGATATTTGTCTGACACCATTGAGTGAGCCGTTTGCGTTTGAGTGAGCCGTCCAAAGCCATCATAATGATAACTTTGGTGCCTTCCTTGAGAGAGATCAATTTGTGAGCTCATCACAGTGCCATCAATCAAACGAGCAAAATCGAGCGGATTGTTATAAACCCTGTCAGAGACAAATACGCTGTCAAAACTGACAAACACATAATCACGAATACTCGCGAAATCTTCTATCGCTATAAAATAATCATAGTAACTTTCTAAGACTGACAAATCGCCGGCTGATAAAGCCTCTTTAGATTTTTCGATAGCAGCAATATCCGCAATTTCTTTACCTTCACCCTGCCAATGAATACGGTAAATGTAATTATCTTTATCAATCATATAGGCGATACGATCTGGCGCACCTAAAAAACGATGCGATATCGTGTTATCGTTTTCTGTCGATACTATCTCTTGGATATTTTGTGCCGCAAAGGTAGTACGATTGAGAGCATCATAAGTCGTCAAAGAGAGAGTGTCGCTTGCATCCTTATGTTGGGATACACGCAAACTGGCATCGTATGTAAAAGATTCTTGTCGTATTGTACGCGTTAGCAAGCTATCAATTGAAACTTCCAGTGTATCGCGTTGCTTTTGCAAGGTGTTGATCAGCTGACGATCGAGTTGATCAGCCAGCTGTGCTTTTTCCATCACAAGATCAAGACTGTTATAACTCAATACTTGAGCATAGCCATCACCATCTATCGATAAACGTAATCGACCAGCTCCATCATAAAAATAAAATTGTTCGATGGCTTCTGCTGAAGCACTATGCTCTAAATGAGTCAGTACTTCAGACAGCACAGAATGCAACTGACTAGGGTGAACATGGTTTTTGGCGAGGAAGTTGAATAAGGCAATTTTTTCCTCTTCTCCATACTGTGTCGTCTGGCTTAGTAAATTCTGTTCGTTGTAGTCATTGCGTTGAATGTAGCCCTCGGCATCAATATGCAGAACAACCTGATTACGTTGATTATAAGCCCAATACTGGGTACGGTCGTCTGCTTGTTGTGCTGCTGCGTTAATCTTCTCGAAGATACTTTGAGGATTAAAGGATTGTTTGGCATCTAATTGCATGGCCAATTCGTTTACAAGCGCCTCATTGGCGTGAGCATACTCAGTAGAAGCCACCCTATTACCACGCTCATCATAATACCATTGTGTCACAAACCCCAGAGCATCAACGGCTAGAAACACATTACCTTGTTCATTGTAAACCTGATAAGTATGGCTTTGCCGAATGCTAGAAGCTTCTTCAAGTAACACCCCTTCTTCATTAAGATGGACCACTTCTTGAGCCAAGCTCGTGCGTACAATGTTGCCCGCTTTGCCATAAGCATATTGGGTCATGGATGCAATAATTGGATGCGTATGATTGGTATCCAAAGCACCTTGCTTAACGAATTTTCTCACCAGACGATCTTTACCATCATAATGAAAATACGTGTGACTGCCTCCCGCAATCTGCTCTTGTGCTAATCGACCTTTGTCATCATATTGGTAGACAACGATTTCTTCTAACGGCGTATCAAGGCTAACGTCTATCCGTTGCGGAGAAACTTTTCCCTCTTTAATCACTTGTCCTTGGTCATTATAAAAATAGACACAACTCGATAGTGTTCGTAACTCATTGAGGATAACCTGACGCGTCTCATGATCATAAATCTGATCGCGTCCTCCACGATCTTCACGAATAAGACGCCCTGCACCATCGTAGAGATAAGCAGTAAATAACTGCAATCCATCTGGGTCCACCGTTTTACGAATGACTTGTCCTTCTTGATTGTATTCAAGCAACGTAGCGTAAGGCGACGCTTCTGCTTCCATTCGTATCACTTCAGCTTCACCAAAAGCATTATATTGCGTGCTATGGTGCGTAGCTGATAAGGTGTTGCTATCGGGACTCAATACGTGTAATAAAGCCGTATCATCGATGTAATCATAAAAACGTTGGTGCTGTGTTTGCTCACCACGAAGATTATATTGATAACTTTGCACTTGCCATAGCGCTTGGCCTTTAACAGCTTGTGCATGATAAGCTAATTGACCAAAACTATCGTAAGCTAATTCACTTTTTTCACCGTCACTATCTGTCTGGCGTATTATTTGTCCCAAAAGATCATAATCAAAAGTTTGATCACGACTCACTGCAGATTGCAGTTTTATATCTATCGTTGGTAATAACTGTTGAAGCTGTGATGAGGTCAGTTGTAAAGTCAAATCTTGAAGGGACAAATGGGTATTGAGAGTCGTTTGAATCGTCGTTTCATCAAGCACTTGCGCATAATTTTTTAAACGCGTTAAAGATTGAAAAGCATCGTATTCCATTAACGTGACATCAGCTTTCAGCACGCCTTGATGATTACGCCAATGAACGTGATGGGTCATTAAACCCCTTGCATTATAAATGCTCCAAGATAATCCACCGTCTGCGCTAATTTGTGCAATGTTATGACCACGTCGATCGTAAACCGTGTCAACCACACCGCCAGCTTGTAACGCTTCATCATCAGAATGACGAAAAAACTCCTGTTCTTTCTCAACTTGACCCAAAACATCTCTGGTATATTCGAGGCGATAGTCAAGCTGTCTATTTTGCGTATAAGATTTTTGCTGAATCAACTCTCCCATCGCATTGTATTCATAGCGTGTTATGCTACCATCAACATGGGTTTCAGCAGTCAGTTGCCCAAGAATATTGTATTCGAAATGTAAACTTTCGCTGGATAAACCCACATGTGACAACCAAGCGCTGAGATTATTCTTGTCAAGCAGTGCTGAAGTTAATTGCTGGTTGTATTGATTAAAATGCGAAGCCTGTATTAAATTGCCTCTTGCATCATATTCATACGTTTTGAGGTAGCCTTCACCGGAAACATAAGCAATTTTTTGATCAGCACTATTATAAAGCCATTGCTCTCGGCGATCCTTAGGATCTTCAAGAGGTATCAAACTCGCGAGTTCGTCGGCATTAAAATGTTGTAAATCTTGAGGTGTTGCGCGTGTCGCATATTGCGTTTGTTGTACAACTTGCCCCGCCGTATTATACGTGAAAGTGGTTAGAAAATTTTCAGCGTCCAGCTCACCAATCACCTGACCATTAGCATCATAGAAAAAATTTTGTCTACGTACCGTGAGTGGAGTTTCATCTTTATCGGTGGATGATTCAATCAATTTTTGGACAAACTGTTGCAGAGCCTCGGTATTCGATGCTTCATCACTTGATGTCAAAAAAGGCTGGCTGTATTGATAGGTTCCTAGTAACCACCCCTGAGCATTATAATCAAACTCAGTGACGTAACCTTGTGCATTCACTTCAAACTGTAAGCGATCCCATAGGTCGTAAAAATAATGGGTATGACGATCCTCTCCAGAGGCCATCGGCTTATCGTGAATGGTCAGTTGCGGTCTATTATTTTGTAATGGTGTGGCATACTGAATAGTTTTAATGACACGGTCGTGTTTATCATAGATAGACTCTATGTAATATCCTTGCGCATCGACTTCACCAATAAGACGTTTTTTATCATCGTAAATCAATCGTGTTTGTTCACCATCGACATTAACGATGCGATAAAGCAAACTCAAAGCATCATAGTTAAAATAACTCGCCGATAGCAGTTCACCTTCTTCTTGCAGATTCGATGTTTGTGTCTGACTGACGATACGACCTTGAGTATCCATGAGTGAAGTTTCAATGCGGCCATTAGCGAATGTTGTCATCACTTGTTGTGAGGCATCATGGTATTCCATGATGGTGACATTTCCTTTGGCATCAGTGATTTTAATCGTACGACCCAAACCATCATAAAGCCATGCACTTTGCGACCAACCTTCTTCTGTTTTTTCCAACGATTGGATAAGATTACCTTGAGCATCATAATGGTAATCCACTATCATGGCTGTCTCTTGAATGCCTTCTCCATTCGACGATACTGCTTTATATTGACGTTCACTGACAATGCGCTTTTCAAAATTTTCAATGCTATCGATACGTTGCGTTTGCTGAAGATCCGCTTGACTCACCCAGTCTTCGAGCATACTCAGTTGAATGTCTTGTGTACTTATCTCAAAAGTTTGTCCCAAATACAGAATTTGGCTGGTTGTCTGAGTCAAACGAGTCAGCGTATCACTGTAACGTGTTTCTTTGACGTGTCCCAATGCGTCAATCACGAATCGTAGGCGACTGATATCATCGTAGACGTAATGAATACTTTGCTTGGAATCTAGGTGTCCACTGGCTGATGAAAGTTGATTGTAGTTATCTTCACGAATGAGTTGATGAGATTCATCATAATGCCACTCACTGATAGCACCCATGTCATCTCGGCGCACTAACAAACCATTTTCATAATGGAGTTTGGTGATACCGCCTGATGCATCGATGATCGAGATAAGATTACCTTCATTGTCGTAATCATAGGTTTCAATCAATGCTTGTGCTCCTTGTCCATTTTGTTGTTTGATTAAATTTTGTTCCTCATCAAACCACTGCATCAGCACTGAATCAATCGTAGAGGCTGCGTTTTTCTGTACTATTGTGGTTTTGCTTTCACCACTGGCCAGCATTTCATAATGGAATGCTGTCACTGTCGCAGAGGATTCCTGTGGAGATCCCTGAATAACTTCTGCAACACGGTTGACGCCATTTAATGTGATATAACTAATGGTAAGCTGTAGGCCATTCGATTGTTGAATAGAGGTTAATAAATGAGAAGAGCCTTCATAACCATAAAGGGTCTCAAAAGTTAATGTGTCAGAAGCATCATCAGGTGTTAAGTCGAGTTTGACACGTTGCAAGCGGCCTTGCTCATCGTAATGGAAAGATTGTTTTTGTTGGTGGAGTCCATTAATGCTTTGTTGAACAGCAATCGCTTGGCCCTTATCGTTATAATCAATAAGCAATGCATTACCCAAACTGTCACTGATTTTATTCGCAAAACCATTAGCATGATATAAGAAATTTAGCCTGTTGCCCTCGACATCACGCTCTTGAATAAGACGTCCGTTTAAATCACGCCAATCGTAAATATCTTGTTGGCGTGTAGAACCCTCGGTATAGATCCATTGATGGGTATTGTCATCATATTGCAATATATCGTGAGCATCGGCACCTTCCGTTGAAAGATACAGGTTTCTCTCAGCATGCCAGATAAAAGTAGCCACATGGCCATCACCCTCGACTCTTTGAATGCTTGAGTTTTCAGTAGCGATATCGCCAATAAGATTAAAGACACGCCGATTAATATTGAATCGGAAACGATCGTGATTATCATCGTTGATGATTCCTTGGCTGTTGTAGGTCCGAAACAGATGATTATCAAACCCTTTACCCAATATCAATGCATCACTGTATTGATGGATTAAATTGCCGGTCGCAGCGTTGACCAAAATATGTTCATCGCCATTCATGGTTTGCATCATGTTTCTATCGAAGAGACCTAATCCGGAACCCGATATGATATTCATCAATACTTTTCCTTATCTTATTATTTACTGTATTACAGCTTTTTAACGGCTTGCTTGCAGTTGTCTCGGCTCAAAACATTAAAGAGACATTCTAGGCTTGTAAGATTTAGACAAGCTCAGCCAGGTTGCCCTCAATCGACCCTGGCTTAAAAATTTTAGGAATCTTACTATTTATTTATTTCAACTCGATGAAATGATTTTTTTTCGGAGGCCGCATTGTACATATCTCCAAAAAAAAGTTGAGAAGCGTCAATGACAATATTGCAGTATCGGCCTTTGAATTGAGCAACAATGATTCAATTTTTAGTTTGAATATCGCTTGTCCGTGGAAAGTTGAACATTGCATCAATCCGATAATCATCAAGTCATCTGAATGCTTCAGCGGTTGATAGGTCTACATTTAAGGGAGGTTATTACAAAATACGGTCTTTGCAGGATAGATTAACTCACTCATAACAACATGCATTTTCCCTCATGAAAATACTTTTCAAAAAAATAATAATGAAATGATAATTTTCTCGTCTATTGGCTTTTATTCATTGCGACGCGCAAATTGATTGGATTTAATTTTTTGGGGAACATGCAATCAGCTCATCAAATGTTCTACAGGATTTGACTCACGCAAACTTGCTGACAGGATCTAGCCTTTGCAAAAAATCTACACTTCTAAACGAACAAAACAAATTTTATCGATCGGTAACTCAATATTGATATCGCCAATAAAACCCTTGCGGATTGCTTCCTATCCACAAAGTTTTCCGAAAATAGTGTATGCTTAAATTCGAAATCACTCTGCTCTAGAGAGTTGTTGTCCTAGCCGATGAAGAGAATTGCAAAGCTTAATAGAGTGTGTCTAAGAGTAGACTCGATTAAAAAGAGCGATTGATTTTATTTGGGGCGTTCAGTCTTCAGCCTATTATTTGAATGATTGTGGTTCATTAACCAATGTTTCCATCATCTTTGCTGTGCCCTAAAAAGGCCGAACGAAGAAAAATATTTCTGGTGATCTATCATGTGCTGAACAATTCATGTCTTAGCTACGTAAAACAACATTTTGTTGAAATTTTCGAGACAAAGAGACATGTTTGGCCATAGAACCGGACAATGCATTTCTTCAAAATTTGCCACAGCACGAATCTAAAATACACGTTTTTAGGAGTTACTATGGAATCAATCGGCTTTGATTTACGCCAAATGCGGCGCACACCTTTGCACGAAAGCCATGTACAGGCAATGCGTGAAATTGGTCGAGAACAATGGTACGAGGCAGGTACAATCGTTGCCCAGTCAGGGGAACGCATCAATCGCTTTGTCTACGTTGAACAAGGTGAAATAGAAGTGATTAGTGATATCACTAATGAACGTCACCTAACCAGTACTCTAGGGGCGAATCAATTTTTGGGTGAAATTGCTTTCCTAAACGGTGGGGTTTTTTCGATGACAGCGCGGGCCTGTCAAACCACGCGTGTCATTGAAGTTAAACGCGAAGCAATGCTTGAACTCATGTCAAATATCCCAGAGATGTCGGACATTATTATTTCCGTCTTTTCTGCACGTCGTCGTCGACAGCTTGAAGAAAAAGATAGCAGTCTCCGCTTGATTGGTGCAGATGTCGACCGCAACATCCGACTTATCGAAGAATTTGCCAGCCGTAATCACATTCCATTTAAGTCCATGAGTTTAGAAAGTGAAGATGCCGTAGAGACCACTGAAGATTGCCAGCTCAAGCATTGCCGACCTACCGTTATTTTTGGTAAGAATCAAGTGATTGAAGACCCCACTCCCGAAAAAATTGCCAAGTTGCTCGGACTCGATTTGGATTTTCGAGAAGATGAAGTGGTTGATCTACTCATTGTCGGCGCAGGTCCCGCTGGCGTTGCTGCCGCTGTTTACGCTGGTGCCGAAGGACTAAAAGCCGTCGTGGTTGAGGATACGGCTATTGGCGGCCAAGCTGGGACATCCAGTCGTATCGAAAACTATATGGGTTTTCCTACCGGCATCTCTGGCATCGATTTAGTCTGGCGTGGCGAAATACAAGCTATGAAATTTGGAACGCGTTTTGCGGTACCCCGTCGTGTCGCGAAGTTAAGCCAACTGGATAACGGGAATTTTTGTGCTCAGTTCGATAATCACGATCAGGTTTGTGCGAAAGCTATCTTGGTAGCAAGCGGTGTGCAATATCGCCGTATGCCTCTTGAGCGTTTAGAACAATTCGAAGGGGCCGGTGTGTATTACGCCGCAACGGATTTCGAAGCCAGATATTGTAAAGATAGGGAGGCAGTGATCATTGGTGGCGGCAATTCAGCGGGGCAAGCTGCCATGTATTTAAGTCGAACCGCGAAGCGCGTTCATGTCGCTGTCAGAGGTCCTAGTTTGGCAGCCTCTATGTCAAATTATCTACTCAGCCGCTTGCAAAAAAATAAAAACATTACCATTCACCTCAATACAACAGTCACCGAACTTAAAGGCAGTGATAAGCTGACCAGCGTTATGCTTACACACAAAGACAACCAACCATCCACCGAAATCAAATCCTGTGCCTTATTTGTGATGGTCGGTGCTGCACCCAACACACAATGGCTAAACGGTTTGGTGGATTTGGATGAAAAAGGTTTTGTAAAAACGGGATTAAGTACCGCCTCTGATTCACCTTTTGCGACGTCAAAACCGGGTATTTTTGCTGTGGGAGACGTTCGTGCTGGCTCAGTGAAACGCGTCGCTTCTGCAGTGGGTGAAGGCTCTGTGGTTATTTCAAAAATATGGGAATATGTGAATCAATCCCAGTAGTCTACATCCTCAATCGTTCGAGCATTGGGATTGTTTGAGATAAATGCCGTTAAGGTTACCAAAAGTATACTGATTGAAAAAACAAAGAAGGTCACTAAAATATACTGCTAAAAGACGAACCGATTCATTCTCAATCAGGAGTCATCGCTATGAGTAACGTACTCATCATTAATGGCCATCAGTATTACCCTTTTTCTGAAGGTAAACTCAATGGTACTTTAGTCGATAAAGCTGTCAGTATTTTAAAAAGCAAAGGCCACAGTACCCGAATTGTCACTATGTCAGACGATATCGATGTAGAAAAAGAGCTCGACAATCATCAATGGGCAGATTGTATTATTTTTCAATCACCTATCAACTGGATGGGCGTGACTTGGTCATTCAAAAAATATATGGATATTGTTTACACCGCCGGAATGCGAGGTGCACTGTGTAACGGTGATGGTCGTCATCAAGATTCTCCAAAGGAGAACTATGGGAGTGGTGGTACCTTAACAGCCACCCAATACATGATTTCATTAACCTTCAACGCACCGGAAGAATCCTTTAACGAGCCAACAGAGTTTTTTGAGGGTAAATCCGTTGATGATCTGGTATTCCCGATGCATATGAATTTTAAATTTTTTGGGATGCAACCCATGAAAACCTTTGCCTGTTTTGACGTGATGAAAAATGCCGACGTAGAAAACGACTTAAAACGTTTTGAAACCCATTTAAATCACTACTTCTAACGAGAGGGTACAAGATGACTTCAGATTACACCAACAAACTACATGCCGGTGCTAAGTTTCCGGAGATTAAAGTCAAACAACTTAATGGTGAGCTGCAATTATTAGGCAAGCCCAACAAGGGTATGGACTGGAAAATGATTGTGGTTTATCGTGGTCG
The DNA here is from genome assembly GCA_039187085.1 of Pseudomonadota bacterium. Classification (GTDB taxonomy): domain Bacteria; phylum Pseudomonadota; class Gammaproteobacteria; order Enterobacterales; family JBCCZV01; genus JBCCZV01. The sequence continues at coordinate 10,285 of JBCCZV010000008.1, read as the reverse complement.
TCATTGTCCACTTTGCACAAAATTTTTGAAGCAGCTGCAAGACATGACAGAGGCATTAAAAGAAACGGGCGTGGATGTAATCGCGGTTTCCGCTGATAGCAAAGCGCAGCTTGAAAGTCATTTAGAACAACTCAATGTCAGCTTTCCATTGGCTTATGGTTTAACCCTTGAACAAATGCAAGCACTTGGGGTTTATATTTCGGACCCCCGCTCTGCGCAAGAAACGGATCACCCATTTGCAGAACCTGGTTTATTTGTTGTGAATGAACATGGCACGCTACAAGTTGTCGATCTCTCCAATAATCCATTTGTGCGTCCTGAGCTTGGTGCTTTAGTGAATGGCTTAGCGTGGATAAGAAATCCAGATAATAACTACCCTATACGTGGCATGCATCGCTAATGAACTAACCACAAGAATCATTCATCCAGCATCATTGATTTCAATGTGTCTGATTGTATCTTTACAGGTTATCTTTTAGCAGAGATAACCTGCTTTGTGGGTATTTACGCAACCACATGAACAAGTGAACGAATACATCACATCCTCCATCGATTAAGCACTCAATTAACACACCCTAGACAATCGCAAGCTGCTAATTTACAAATTGCTATTCACAATAATTTTGCGAATTTCGTTTTCAAAAAAATAAACGACTTCGCCCGACATAAAATGAGCATCTCTACTGTAGATATTTTCAAAAACTACAACACTGATATTTTTTTCAGGTATAAAAAACTTGATAGAAACAAATCCAAAACCACGCCCTCCATGCCCCAAGTGTTTTGTGCGATGTTGTTCATGCACTCGAAAGCCATAAGCATAACCTATAGTATCACCATCAAAAGCAGCATGAGGCCCTTTATTAGTCGGAGTAGTTAATAATTGGTAGTAAGATGGCTCTAAGATTTGTCCGCTATGAAGTTTCTGATCCCAATTGAGCAAGTCATATGCGTTCGATATAATACCTCCAGCCGGTAAAAATAGATTCCATGTATCAGCCGTAAATTGAGAATTTTCAAAGTCTACCCGTTCTAATCCTTCATTGTGTAACCAATAGCCATCAATCAACTCAGAATCCATGTGCCCTAATTGATAAGGGTAGGTATTCTTCATGTCAAGTTGCTTAAATAACATCGAAACGTTTTCGGAATAACTTACTCCAGAGACCCTTTCTATAATTTTACCCAACAAACCGTAGCCTGGGTTACTATATCGATATCCTGTTCCTGCTTCAAAGAGAAGCGGTCTTTCCAAGTCGATGATTCCTGAAGACATATTTAACAGTTGGTGAATCGTTACGGTTTCTGCCCACGATTCTTTCAAATCCGGTAAATAGTTTTTGATAGGTATGTGCAGATCAACATTACCTTCTTGAGCTTCCTTCAAAACCAAAACTGCTGTTATTTGTTTGGAGTTCGACATAATTCTAAAACGGTCATCTAGAGCGAGAGGTTTTTTCGTTTCAAAATTTGCATACCCTTGAGCTTTGGTGTAGATGATATCTCCATCTTTTGCGACAAGGATAATGCCATTAAAAAATCGTGGCTGTTTTTTTTGAATTAGTGTATTAATTTGCGTGATAAAATTTTCATTGGGATAGGATTGCAAAAGTTTATTGTATGCCTTTTGCTGTTGAGAAGCGCATCCTGTAACGATACTGATAAAAGCGAGCAATAACCAAGCGTTTCTCATAAAACAGTCACCTCTATTTTTGATATTTTTTTCATACACACGGCATAAATAATCCAACACATAAAATCAATGCTTATTTCAAGCGCCCTAAGAAACGCTCGAAAAGATAACAGTCATTACGTTGCCAACTTATACTCTGTTGTCGTAGAGATAATGTCAACCATTTTCTAAATGATAATTCGCCTATCAAAAAATAAAATAGCGAGTAATAAAAATCTAATGACTCATTGTCAACCCGACTTTCGGCTAGTGCGATGCTGCTTTTATTTTGTTTATTCTATGTTGGCTATTTTTAAAAAAATCAGGAGAGAATTAACATGAAATTTTTATTGAACAGTAAAATGTTGGTACTACTTTCAATGTTCACCATGAGTGTGTATTCCAGCAATGCCTTGAGTTTTCATCAAGCTTTTTACAATACAGATGATGATAGATTAACTATTGATTGGTCCATTTGGTTTAACGGATTTGACGATCTTGGCATTAACGTTGATTATATTCTGGTTAAAGTGACGCATCGAACACAAGGAACCTATAGAGAATATGTCGTCAGTAATGATAAATCGTCATTATCTTTGCAGGATATAGAAATTAGTGATTTAAAAAACAATATTTGGTGGGAAGTGATTTTTTATGATAACGGCAACCCTAAACCTTCATTTGGCATATTACGTTTTTGTAATTTAAATCCCAACCATAAATACTGTTAATTTTTTCTTAGTCTTGGTATTTACACGAAGGTTATTGGCGACAAGCGGAATCTCTGACTCTTTTTAAGGCTTGTCGCAATAACCTTGTTTGGGTATTTCCATATCTAAAACGAACATTTTACTTAAATAAAAATCTTGAATACCCTCCTCTCAATCCCATTTTTTATTGCATTTTTTTGCAATCGTTACCAGTATACCCATCACAATACCCCACAAAAACAACTCTCGTTGATGAAAGCTGTATGAAAAATTTATTTTCTCTTTTTATTTAAGTCAGTTTCGGTATATGATTTGCCCATGAGTTCACATTGTATTTAACATAACCCCAACTCGGGATAAGCATTAATCATAAATATTTCTATGGATATAGACCTCTACACACGGCTCACTCGCGAAGACTATCAAGAAGATCCTTTTTCTATGATTCAAGGAGTCATCGAAGATCTCGGGTTTCGTGCTTTTTCTATCGCTTTGATACGTCCTATAGAAAACAAAACCATTCCTTGCTATAGCAGCTTCGCGGATGACTACATCGATTTGTATATGCGTCGAGAATATTTTTATCATTGCCCTGTCATCAAACATTGCGCTGAAAAAAACACCTTTATGAACTGGATAAGAACCTATCCTGTAAAAAACTTACCGAAGAAAACACAAGAAATTTATCAAACATCCGCAGATTTTGATATCAATGAAGGTATTGCAGTGCCTTTGCATACGCGTTTAGGTAAAGGTTTTATGAGTTTGCAATTTGATGGGTCTGGCAACGAATTGGTTAAATACACTGAAGACAAAATTTTAACCATAACCGCCTGCTGTGAACTGATTATGACCAAAGTCATCAACCAAGCACCCGAAAGTATACTCCCCAGGCCCAAGCTCAGTGTCAGAGAAAGTGAGTGCTTAAAATGGTTATGCTCCGGCTTAAACAATAAAGAAATTGCCAAAATAATGAGAATTTCTATTAATCGCGTCAAAGAATTGATCAGCTTAATTTTTCAAAAGCTGCATGTGGTTAACCGTACCGAAGCCGCCGTTAGAGCCGTGGAATTTGGCATCGTTAACGAGTTTTATACGGCCAACTCCTACTCCCCCTCTTGGTAACAGACGCCATCAGAGTCAACCTTATTAAAAACCCTTCGCTTAAAAAGCGCGACTTCTGATCCCTCTTTGGCTCCCCGCCACCTCAACCACTCAAAACACAACGACCCGCTCAATTGTTTCCTCACACGAGACAATGTGTCTCAAACTTACCTGTTTATCGCTTTTAAGACAAGCCATACACTAGCTTCATGGTTTTACAACACGAGTTGTTCGAAGGACCATCATCAACATGGTGTGATGAAACATACAACTTTTACTTTACCCAACTACAATGATGAGGAATCTAATCATGTCTCTGCAAAATCAACTTGATGCATTCAAAGAGCAATTTAAAAAACAAGCACCGGCAGAAGCGATAGAGGCTTTCGCCCGTTCCGCGCAAGAGCTGGCGGATAGTGGTCAAGTGGAACGGTCACTAAAAGTCGGTGCACAAGCACCAAACTTTACCTTGAACGATTCAGAGGGTAACCCCGTTGCACTCAAAGATTTACTCGCTGAAGGCCCTGTGGTGTTAACGTTTTATCGCGGTGTTTGGTGCCCTTACTGCAACATAGATTTAAAAGCTTTAGAAGCAGTGTCTAATGATATTCGTGCCAAAGGCGCTAACTTAGTGGCGATTTCTATGCAAGGTGCTGGCGATAGCCGCAAGTCGCAACGCGATAACCAGTTAAGCTATCCGATCCTTACTGATAAAGCGGGTGAACTTGCAGGCCAATTTGGTATTCGTTGGAGCTTGCAAGATTACGTTATTGAGTTCCATAAAATGTTTAACGTGATTTTGCCCACTATCCATGACGATGGTCAGTGGAACTTGCCGATGCCTGCGCGTTATGTGATTGATACCGATGGCACTATCGCATACGCCGAAGTTAATCCTGACTACACGCGTCGTCCTGAGCCTACGGATTTGTTCCCTGTGCTTGACAAGCTTAAGCAACAATCTGTGGCTTAATCCCATCAATCCTTCCTGGCTGCTTTAGCACGCAATAACCGGTTAAAGCAGCCTGGGGACGTCTTCCTAGTAAATTGCATTTCCTGTCCCCATACCTCACCTTTCCCTCTCAACCCTGCAATCATCCTGTTTGAGTTTGACACTTTTATCGTGACCACCACCATGAATCGTCACAGCAAAACATTTTAAGCTTTTTTAAAAATCTCACTTTCACTAAATCGTACTTTTTTTGCCTGTTGGTTTTTATCCGTATCCGCACGATACCCAAAGGCGATGGCGACCAAGCTGGTATAGTTTGAATCTTTCAATGCTAAGACTTCATCATAGGTTTCACGATTGATGCCTTCCATAGGACAACTATCGATTCTTAATAAAGCAGCGGTCGTAATGGCAGAGCCTAACGCAATATACGCTTGTCTGCTGGCCCAAAAGGCTTGCTCTTGAAGCGATTTTTTGGAGGCCGTTGCCGTTATCATACTTTTAAAATCCTGTATTTCTGCTTCATTAAGATCGCGCGTGTGCATAACATCTTTAATGTAATGCTCTATATAGTCTTGCGTTAATTGTTTTAAGCCAGCCACCACCATCAACTTGGATGATGTCAGTATCTTGGGTGCATTGAGTTTGACGCACTCTGCTAAACGATCTTTAACCTTTTGGCTATCCACTTCAATAAACTTCCAGGGCTGAAGACCAAATGACGAAGCAGAAAGCCTTAAAGATTCTTTGATGGCTTGCCAGTCTTCGTCGGGTATGGATTGAGTGTGATCAAAGGCTTTGGTGGCATAACGCCAGTTTAGCGATGCGATGATGTGCTGTGCATTGAGTGTTGACATAGGTTCTCCTGGTATTATTTTACGTTAATTAGGATGCATTGATTGAGTCGGTTTCTTTTAAAACCTTGTTTGAGAAGTATGGATGGATGGTGCCTTATAGGCCATTCTTGTTGAGCACCTGAGGATTCTGTGATGGTGAGATACAAAAAAAAGCGTTGAGGATGCCAGCTATCGGCCTCCTCAACCTCAAAAAGTCCATTATTCATTTTTCCATTAAGCAACGTGTTTAAGCGTTGATGGGTTTCTGGCCTGTGTTTTTCTACCATGAAAAACCGGTAAGAAGGTTGCGGGGTTAGGACGTCGACGGTAATTGTCGGTCTCATCACCAAAGAGTACTTTACCCTCGGCATCCAATGCTATCACTGTTGCCATGACCGTATCTTTTGGATAACCCGGCATACCCACTGGAGAACCATCAATATCTTCGATACCCAACACCTTAGCCCCTTTAAGATCATCATCTTGCAGAATTTCAAAATGGCTGGGAAGATTCAGTTGCTTGGCTAACTTGCGTGAGTTTTCAAAGCCTTGATTCGAAATAAACTTAACATTCACACCATCGAGGCGTAGTTGCTCTGCATATTTCTTCACTTCTTTTAACTGATTCATACAGAAGGGGCACCAGTTAGCTCGAAAGAAAACTAACAATGTTTTGTTGCCATTAAAGCTTGAAGAAGAAACCTGAGATTCGTCTAAGCGTTTAAAGTGCATTTCAGGCAATGTGTTACCCTTGATGATAGCGTCACTTTTTTGACGGTTGTAGTAAGAAAAGGACCAAACATACCAATGAAGTGATATAAAACCCAATAGAGCCAAAGCAGCAGGAATAGCTTGCAGCCCTGTGAGTGATGCTTGGATGTTGTATAACGAGTAGGCCACCAAAGCCACGCCAGAAAAGTTAATTAATTGAATCAGCGGCAATCTTTCTGAGGTTCTGGAAATGCTAAACACATTGGTTAACACCAGTAAAAAGAAAGGTAAAGGTAACGTGGCCAGCAAGGCACCGATCCAAACAGGGTTGCCGCCTGACACATAGATCATCACACCCGACCCGATACCACTGAACATGTTAGAAAGAAACATGGGTAAAATAAGCTTGGTTTTCATTGTAGACTCCGAAAGTGTTAGGTTAATGTCAAAACTCAAGCGTAATACTAATACTTTGACTTGATTTGATAATCACCCTAAACAGAAGAACATTGTTTCTAAAATGAATACAATCCATCGGTTTCCAACACCTAAGCTAGCCAAGCTATCACTTTCTTACCCTAAAGCTTTGTATCCATAATAGAAACATTGAATCTTTGTTCATCCTGTTTATCTATCACCGAACCTCAACTAGATTATTAATGTCCGTGGGCAAACCCAGCCCTACTCACACCCAACCATTTTGACGAATTTAAGGCAACACACTATGAATGACTTTAAACAACATACCATTGAAAGCGCACCCGCATCGTCGAAACCTATCTTGGAAGCCGCCAAGAAAAAAATGGGGTTTGTCCCCAATTTGATGGCCACCATGGCTGAGTCACCTGTTATGGTGGAAAGCTATCTCACTCTGATGGGATTATTCGACAAAACCGAACTGACGGAAACGGAGCGTCAAATTATTTTGATGACCAATAATCGCTTAAACGGTTGTACCTACTGCATGGCTGCGCACACAGCGGTATCAAAAATGGCCGGTGTGGATGATGCGATCATTGAAGCACTGCGCAACGGCTCTCCCCTTCAAGATCCAAAATTGGAAGCCTTAAGAACCTTTGCCCTCATTATTAACGAATCACGTGGCTGGGCCACGGAAGAGCAAGTGAATCGTTTTCTTGCGGCGGGTTATACTCAACAAGCGGTTTTGGATGTGATTGTAGGCACCAGCCTGAAAGTGCTTTCCAACTACACCACACACATTGTCTCTCCGCCGCTCGATAGCGCCTTTGAGCCGGTCGCTTGGACGCCAGACATGGCTTCAGGACACTAGAAGCGAGTGTGATCATTGCGTCTGGATTGTTGCTAGCCATACTCAGGTGTGCGTCATCAACAGGTTGTTGATGACCATGGAAAGTGGCCTTCACAGTAGATTTTGTGCCCGTGTATTTCACTCAACCTAGGGGCTGAAATGCACGGAGCTCACCTTATTGAAGATAGTTGTTAAAGAAGGCTATGGATACAATTAATAATTTATACACAAGACCATACCACTTTACTTCGTATCATAACCCTCTTGCTGCCTTATAATGTCTAGATAAATAGGAGTGTAAACTTTGAGGGAACCATTGCCAAATAAGTGTCTTAAACTGAAACGAATTTGATGCTCATTTAATTCGATAGCCGCAGCAATTTCTTTTCCTTGTAAATATTTGCCCTTTTCACGCAACAACTGATTAAATCTTATAATGCGCGTTTCGTGGTAGCTTTTATTTTTACGATTTTCGATTTTGGACACTAAATCTCGCACCACATCAATATCCAAAACCGCTTGCTCATCATCCTTTTCTTCATGAACATATAATGATCTGTCATTTATCTTAAAAAAACTTATTCGTTTAAATACCTGTAAGCACTCTTCGTAATAAAATATAAAAACATTTTTGTAATAAAAAATTGTGTAAATTACTGCTAAAAAAATCATACCTATACAAAAAAATAAAACACGGTCATCTAAATTAAAAAAACTGAACTTTTCTGATAAAATAATTTTTTTAACAAGACTGGATTCCCCTTGAGAGTTTTTTACATAAACAAACATAGATTGTTGGCTATCACGCGGAATAAATACATCATTATCAGGTGAAAGGGTAAAATTTTTATTATCAAGCGACAAAAACCATTCGTAATCACGAGATTTGACAATATTACTGGTTCGTAAACTCAATGATTTACCCATTCCTGTATCATTTAATGTCAGATTCAGTATAGGAGCTGTCATTTCAAAGTTTTCTGCTTCTAACAAGTCAACTCCAAATAAACCTCTATGTGTTCCAAAATATAAATTGTTATTATAAATGTTCCATACATTCAAAAAAGCTGCGGTGGGCATTTCGACTAAACGTTGTTTTTCACCGAAATAGAGTCCTTTTTCATTAATAGCAACAAAAGAAGTTTTATATGGAAGAATCGTATATATCGGATTTTCTAGGTAATATGAACTTTGTATTTGTAAATTAAAATCTAAAATTTCCAATTTGCCCGTGCGAGAACCAGCAATAATAGCATCATCTTGACAGATAAAAGTATGCAAACCATTGGTACTAGCGTAAGCTTCAATCACAAGCTCGCTATTCAATTTCAGCAAGCCATCTATTGTAGAACTGACAAATAAATATCCATTACAGAAGGCGATTTTCCGTATTTCATCAAAGTGTTTTTGTTTGCGGCTCAATAATAAATTACCCGCTGTATCGTATTTAAAAATACCCTGATACTGAATGGCTAAATAAATAGTCTCATCAATAAAGGTGATCGAATGAATACGCGAGTCTGAGTCAATGATTTTGTTTATTTGCCCATTGATTAAACTTAACTGATACACACCCTGCCATGTCACTCCCAGCCACAAAGTATCGCCGACTTTCTCTATGCTATTAATCGGCATTTGCTCTGTACCAGGAATCATAGAGATTTCACCTGTTAGCATATTCATGAGGTTTAAACCTCTATTAGTGCCTATATATAAGCCGTCATCAACTGCTAATAAACTGGTTAATCGATTACTGACCAACCCATGACGCTGTGTTAAGTTTTGGTAAAACTTGGGCTTTGAAACATATAAGCCATCATTGGTTGCCGCAAAAATATTGCCGTGTTGATCAGCTAATAAAGAAAACGCAACGGTGTTTTCATCGGAATAATTAACAAAAGATGAGTGGCAATTTAAATATTCCAAATTTTTTAAACGGCAAATACCGCGATGTCCTGCGACTAACCAATCATTTTCTCCTAAACGTAAACTACGGAAAAATTCTCTTTCGAACAGTAATTTGTTAGTATCACGATCATAAATGCCATTATTGGTTAGATAAAAATCAGAGATCATCTCATAAACAATTGCGCCCTCAAAAAAAATCGTTTTTTCTTGAATAGTTGTATTGTAAAGATAAAATGCTTCGTTGGAAGCGATCCATAAAGATTCTTCAGACTCACCGGGAGCAACAAAGTAAAAACTTTCTGAGTCTGAACGATAAACTCTTTTCATAGAATCTTTATAAAGCCGATATACACCTCTATTAGTTAATATCAGTAAATCTGAATAGGTATCTGCAAGTACTTGTACAATTTTTTCGTCTGTTTCTAATTGTGGTTGGCGTTTTTCTGGTAAAAATTCAAATTTACCTTGCGATACAGTAAAGACTTTCTCTTTTGTTGCTCCCATTATTGTACTGTTATTCTCTACAATACTCGCAATATAACCCTCTCTTAAGGTTTTTATATGAACGCCATCAAAGCAATGCAGTCCTTGAGTTTTAACTGCTGCACAGACATGCCCTCGATCATCGATAGCTAATGTACCAAAACGCGTCATCGTTGGTGCTTCATAAAAGGTTTTAATCGGTTCAAAGTTAATAAACGACTGAGCAATCGAATGAAAGCTCAAAATATAAAGCAGTACACCGATGGATAATGTTAATGAGGCGGGCATAGATACTTTTCTCCGACGTCGAGTTGTCGCTTGGCTATTTTTCCGATGTGCCACTCTACTAAAAAAGCGTGAAAAATTTCTACTGTACAAAAGTCTTAAAGTAGAAAAAAAGTAACATAAATGAAAGATTTAACACTCTGCGAAAAGGTTCATAGCAACTTTAGTAGTAGTTATTTCGTTTAATTAATACTTTTATCTATTGCAAAGTTTTTTCAAAGATTTTTTTAATTTGAACATTCGAATTTTTTTAACCGACAATAAACGACTAATCAATTTTTTACGCCTTTGAGATAAATCGGAGCTGAATTTAAATAGGATTTTGCTTCAAAAATCTGGTAGATTTTTAAGGGT
>JBCCZV010000007.1:0-57400 GCA_039187085.1 Pseudomonadota bacterium | reverse complement strand
CTGGTTTTCAATACTGATGCGTATGATACCCAAAGCGGCACGACGCAGTCCAAAAGGGTCTTTAGCGCCAGTCGGTGCTTGCTTTATACCAAAAATGCCTACTAAAGTATCGAGCCTATCAGCAATGGCTAGCACAGAAGACTCTAAGCTGCGTGGTAACGCATCAGCGGCAAAACGTGGACGGTACACGTCTTCTAAGGCTTCGGCGACGGCTGCTGTTTCGTTTTGCGCTTTGGCATAATAAGCACCCATAATGCCTTGCAGTTCTGGAAACTCGCCCACCATATCAGTGACCAAATCACAACGTGATAACAAAGCAGCACGCTGTAATGTCTCAACATTCGCTGCTGTCGTGTGCTTAAACTGCTCGGCAAGTGTGATGGCCAACTTTTGTAGACGTTCTGTTTTGTCATACAAAGTGCCTAACTTGGCTTGAAAGACAATGTTCTTCAGTTTTTCCAATCGTGCTTCTAAAGAGGTTTTTTGATCGGAAGTGAAAAAGAACTTTGCATCAGCCAAACGAGGGCGTACGACTTTTTCATTGCCATCAATAATCGCTTGTGGATCTTTACTTTCGATGTTGGCTACGGTCACAAACAAAGGCTGCAACTCCCCTTTGGCATCTGTGACATGAAAGTATTTCTGATGCTCTGCCATGGAAGACACCACACATTCTCGCGGTACTTCTAAAAATTCGGCATCAAAACTTCCCAACAAGGCTACTGGCCATTCTACTAAGGCCGTGACTTCATCCAGCAAATCCGGTTCTGTCACAATGGTGACATTTTTTTCTTTGGCAATAGCAGCCACTTGTTGCTGAATAATGGCTTGTCGTTTTTCAAAACTGGCAATAACAAAAGCTTTCTCTAGCTGCTCTTCATAAGCGGTAGGAGAAGTGAGCATCATCGCCTCGGGTGCATGAAAACGATGCCCATAACTGACATTACTGGCGACTAAGCCTTTCACCGTAATCGGCAAGGTTTCCGAACCCAATAAAGCCACAATCCAATGAATGGGACGTGAAAAGGTTTCATCAGAATTTCCCCAACGCATTGCCTTGGGAATGGGAAATTTGTTGATAGCTTGATTGACGATATCTTCAATAAAGTTTTTAGTGGGCAGACCTTGTGTTTTAACTTCATAGCCAAGGCGTGCGCCTTTATCGGTTGCTATGTGTTCAAGCTCTTCAAAGGTGACACCACAAGAGCGTGCAAAGCCTGTGGCTGCCGGTGTCGGTTTGCCATCTTTTATAGCCGCCGCCACAGCTGGCCCCAAACGTTGTTGTTGGGTATCGGGCTGTTTTAGCATTAAATCATTAACGCGTATCGCAATACGGCGTGGCGTTGCAAAAGCATCGACCTGTTCAAAGGCGATGCTGAGCTGTTGTAGTTGTTCTTGTACGCTATTAGCAAAAGCTTGCGCAAATTTTTGTATGGACTTAGGAGGTAACTCTTCGGTTCCAATTTCGATTAATAGATGGTCGGTGAGTGACATAAAGCACCTTGGTTGTTATCAATTCTATTACGACTTAACGTCTGCACATAATGGAAAATTTAAAGCTTCTCGGGATTGGTAGTAAGCTTCAGCAACACTTTTCGCTAAATTGCGGACACGCAAAATAAAGCGTTGACGTTCGGTAACGGAAATCGCGTGGCGTGCATCCAATAAATTAAACGCATGCGAAGCTTTCAATACCATTTCGTAAGCAGGCAGAGGTAAGCTTTGTTCAATCAACTTTTGGCTTTCTGTTTCACAATAATCGAAAAAATTAAACAAATACTTAACGTTAGCCCGTTCGAAATTATAGCTCGACATTTCAATTTCATTTTGCAGAAAAACATCACGGTAAAACACTTTACCGCCGGGTCCTTCTGTCCAAACTAAGTCATAAATGCTATTAACACCTTGCAGATACATGGCGATGCGTTCCAAACCATAGGTGATTTCACCGGTTACGGGTTTGCATTCTAATCCGCCGACTTGTTGAAAATAGGTAAATTGCGTCACTTCCATACCGTTGAGCCACACTTCCCAACCCAAACCCCAAGCACCTAGTGTAGGCGATTCCCAGTTGTCTTCAACAAAACGAATATCATGCACCAGAGGATCAATACCCAAAATGGCTAACGAGCCTAAGTATTGCTCTTGAATATCTTTGGGTGACGGTTTGAGAATCACTTGATATTGGTAATAGTGTTGCAAGCGATTCGGGTTTTCGCCGTAACGGCCATCGGTTGGGCGACGGCAGGGCTGTACATAGGCTGTACTCCATGGCTCAGGACCAACAGCGCGTAAAAAGGTTGAGGGATGGAATGTGCCTGCACCCACTTCTAAATCTAAGGGTTGCACAATCACACAGCCTTGCTCAGACCAATATTGTTGTAATGTCATAATAAGACCTTGAAAGGTCTGTGGGGCTTGATTTAGAGCGTTCAAAACAGTCTTACCTTAAAGTAAAGAGTAAAGTGAAATTTTTAAACATTGGTCGCTATCTTACCGATTATCGTGATCCGTTGATAGGGGTCTGCGGCGGCGAGAGGGTTTCTGTTGAAGAATTTGTGTTTTGATGTAAGTGATACCGTTGATGATGGAACCCACAGTAACGATAACAGCGCCTGCAATGAGGAGCTGTTGATAGGTTGCCGTGGTTAACCAGCCTGGGTAATAGAATTCAGCCAGTATGGCAGCGATGACTAAACTGCCACCAAGAAGATAGCAAGCCAATACGGCTTTGGAAATCGGATAAAAGCGAATCATGCGTTGTATCCTAAAATAAATTCACAGTCGGATGACGTGATGCTCCACACGCATTGTCCATCTTGTTGGGTTTCTTTGGCATCCTGGGCCCACTCGTAATACACATTGCGATGTATCGCTGCGCGTAAGCCGCGCTTAATCGTGACCCAGCATTGCTTCTCAGGGTCGGATTCTCGTGGGTCAAAGCATAATGGGTAGTTTTGGCTCAGTGTAAAAGTCTCCTGAGTGTTGAGTCGGCAAATGATCACAGGCTTGTCATCAATCCACTGTTTTTCTGACAGCACCACACAAAAAGGATAAGTGCTTACTTTCACTGAAATCTTTTCGTGGGGTGTAACGACAAAGTACTCGTTCCCTTCCTGCTTCAGCAATTTAGAAAAGAGCTGCAAAATTTCTTGGCGTTTAACGGGGCTACCTTGGTGAAACCACTGGCCGTTTCTGTCTATGCTTAACCCTATGTCGCCACAATGGTTAGGATTCCATTGTTCAACGGGATAGCTGTCATCAATCTGGTTGAATTGTTTAAATAAATCCTGTAAATCTTGCATAAACTGAGTGCCATTGTTGAGTAGTCATCGATTCAATAACGATAAAGGAAAGTTGTGTATGAAATTGTCTCAGATCTTCGTCTATCCCATAAAATCTTGTCAAGGACTGAACCTCACATCAGCAGAATTAGGCGAGTTTGGTATCCAGGGCGACAGACGTTGGATGCTGGTTGATGAAGACGGACTGTTTATTTCTCAACGTAAAAATCCAGAGCTAGCTCACATTCAAGTGATTGATAGTAAAGGCCAACTTATCATTCAGCACCCAGATACTGAGAGCAGGCTCTATCTTGAAAAACAATTACCGCCGCAAACAATACGCAGTAGCGTGACAGTTTGGAAAGATACTTTAAAGCTTAAAACCTATTCAGATTCGGTCAGTGAGTGGTTTTCGCGCTTACTTAATCGCCGCGTGAGATTGGTGGTGCAAGAAGACCAGGATCATCGGAAAACTCAATGTCAAAGTTCGAATGTCAGTTTGGCGGATGGTTATCCTCTGTTGGTGGCGACAGAGGCTTCATTAAAAGAAATCAATGGCCAACTCACGACTTCCACGGATTGGCGAAATTATCGTCCTAATTTAGTGATCGATGGGGATACGCTTAAACCGCATGTGGAAGATACTTGGCAACGTTTACAAATTGGCGACCAGGTGATCATACGAATGACCACGCCATGCGCGCGCTGTTTGCTGACCACGGTTGACCCAGATAAAGGTGAACGTCGGCCAGATCAAGAGCCATTAAAAACCTTGGCGAAATATCGCAAGCAAGGCGGTAAAGTCAATTTTGGTATGAATGCCGTTATCGAACGCGGCGGTGTCATTAACCGTCATGATGCGATTGTGCTTCTTGATTAAGTATGATTTGGATTGAGCGTACGGTTTAATAACTACGCATTATCATGAGTTGAATAACAAATAATATAACATTACATTTAGAATGAAGAAGCGCCTATGTCTCAGCCAGTAATCTCAGCCAGCTCCCTTTCTGTTACCCTAAACCAACGCCAAATTTTATCACAACTCACTTTTGCTGTGAGCAAAGGGGAAGTGTTTGCGTTATTAGGGGGTAATGGAGCCGGTAAATCCACGACTTTAAAAACCTTTTTGGGGATGTTAACGCCAGACTCTGGAGAAGCCAAGATTCTTGGTTTAGTCGTCCACGAGAACGTGAAAAGTCTTCGCCAAAAAATCGCTTATTTACCTGAGTCGGTGATGCTGTATGGGCACTTAAGTGCCAAAGAAAATATTCATTATTTTTTATCACTCGCGGGCATTTCAAAAAGTGACAAAGCTATTCATCAGGCATTAGAAAGAGTCTCGTTACAGCCAAAATCATGGACTACAAAACTCGATCAATATTCAAAAGGGATGCGACAAAAAACGGCCATTGCCCTAGCTTTGTTACGTGACGCCCCCATTCTTTTACTTGACGAACCGACATCAGGCTTAGATCCCAGTGCGATTGATGAATTTAATCAATTAGTCAGCCAACTGGCCGCCTCTGGCTCAACGATTATGATGGTGACGCATGATGTGTATGGTGCTTGTCAGGTCGCCGATAGAATCAGTTTACTCAGAGAGGGTTGTCTCGTTGGTTCCTTTGATAGCCCAGAGCAAGGTCAAATTGATACTGAAGTTGTACACGCTGCTTTTGCGTCACGAGGTCAAGTATGAGCGTGATTTTAAGTGTGGCCAAAGATGAGTGGCGTTATTGGAATCGTTCAAAGCTAGCAATTTCTATCATTATCATCGCGGCATTCATGACGATTGCGTCTGTGATAGTGACGAGTGAGTCAGTTAACGAAGCTTATGAAGTGCGTGAGCATTTGCAAGAACACGCTGACAAAGCGTTTGTCGAACAACCGGATCGTCATCCGCATCGCATGGTACACTATGGGCACTATGTGTTTCGTACACCGCCACCTTTAGGTGCGATAGATCCCGGTGTTGATGCCTACACGGGCACTTCGATTTTTCTAGAAGGACATCGTCAAAATACCGCTATGTTTGCAGAGCAACGACAATCTAACGGTTTGACACGTTTCAGTAATTTGACGCCTGCTTTTGTTATGCAAGTTATCGTGCCCTTGTTATTAATTCTTGTCGGCTATGGCGTGATTTCGCGAGAACGAGAATCAGGGACATTGACTTTTATTGTGGCCCAAGGAGTTTCAGCACGACTTGTGCTTTTAGGAAAATTTTTTGCGTTACTGTTGGCTGGAATTTTAGTGATATTACCGCTGGTTGCAGCCTGTATTCTCGCTGTGCTACAAGGTGAATCGGTATTGGCGGTGTCTGTTTTTCTTGGTGTGCATCTGTTTTACATCATCGTTTGGTGTAGCATTATTCTTATTATCTCGGCGTACAGTCAAAAAAATAGCACGAGTTTTGTGACGCTCATTAGTCTTTGGGTGTTACTGTGTTTATTAATTCCTCGTATTGCCAGTTCAACAGCCTCTGCCATTGTGGCATCACCCAGCAAGTTAGAAGCAGATTTTGATGTCTTGCAGGAATTAAGAAAGTTGGGCGATGGCCATAACGCCTCCGATCCTGCCTTTACTCAATTGAAGAAAAGTTTATTGGTTCAGTATGGTGTCGATACCTTAGAAGCGTTACCGGTTAACTTTCGTGGTGTGGTTGCCCAAGCTTCTGAAAAAGAACTCACCGAGGTGTTAAATCAATTTGCAGAAAAGCGTATGCAAGAAGAGCTTATGCAAGCGCAAATTGCCCGACAATTTGGTTGGTTAACACCGACCCTCGCTTTACGGACTTTATCGATGCTGCTGGCAGGTACCAACCTGGAAACTCATCATCGTTTTCTACGCGAAGCGGAAAATATTCGTTTCGAATTTGTGCAAGGTTTAAATAAAGTCCAAGCCGAAATCTTGAGTTATACCGATGATGTGAATCGCTCTCAAAGTCAAGAAAATGCACAAAAAGCCCGTGTGGATGCCAGTCATTGGCAATTGCTAGAAAATTTTACTTTTACGCCTAGTGATGCGTCTTTACGTATCAATAACAGCTTGTCGCCGTTGATGCAATTATTATGCTGGATGGTTGCCTTATTTTTTATGCTTGCTAAAACCCGGAGAGCGTTGCAATGAGTTGGCTACAAGCTCTCAAACGAGAAGCAAATTTTTTAAGACACCAAAAATCCTTTGTCGCAATTTTATGGATTGCGTTGGGGCTATCAACGTTTGCCGTTTGCAGTGGAATGGTTGAAATTGCCAAGCAAGAAACAACCATTGCGCGTCTGATTGCATATGATGAGCAAGACCGGCAAAGCGTCGCTTCAAAATATAAGGATTATGGTAGCTTGGCCTATTACAGTTTTCATCTGACGTATTTGCCGCCTTCGAGTTTAGCTTTTTCAGCCATTGGGCAGCGAGATGTGATGCCATGGAAACATCGGATTCGCATGTTAGCACTTGAAGGACAAATTTACGAAACCGATGCCGATAACCCGGAGCTTTCACAAGCGGGTCGTATCGACTTTGCATTTTTAATCAGTGTACTCTCGCCATTGTTAGTGATTTTACTGTTACATGATTTGCGTGCCTCAGAACGCAATGCTGGGCGGTATGATTTACTGGTCACCACGGCCAAAAATTCGACACAACTCTGGTGGTCGCGAACCCTCATTTTAGTTTCAAGCTTATTCGTGGCTTTAGTGTTGCCGTTTTGTGTTGGTGCGAGTTTTTCTGGGACCTCTTTAGGGGAAACGCTTGACGTTTTATGGATAGTGGGTCTACAAATCGCGTTTTGGACGCTGCTATGTTTTTGGGTGGGGAGAATGTCTGCCAGTGCGCCCAAGTTAGCGTCAATTTTGCTGGGTGTATGGTTATTAACCAGTGTGCTCGTTCCGGTTATGGGAGAGTATGATATTAATGCATCGGTGAGAAGTCCCAATGGTGGTGATATTGTTCTGTTACAGCGTGAGGCCGTCAATGATGCTTGGGATTTACCTTTTAAGGCAACTTTCGAGCCTTTTCTTGAACGGCATCCAGAGTGGAAAAAATATACGGAAATGGAGTCGTTATTCCATTGGAAATGGTATTACGCTTTTCAGCAGGTGGGCGATCAAAAGGCAGAATCCGTATCGCGTGCTTATCGACAAGCTACCTTGGATAAAAATACCTTAGCTGCCAAGGTGGCTTGGTTATCCCCAGCTATGATGACACAGCAAGCGCTGACACGATTAGCAAAAACGGATACTTTATCCGCATTAGCTTATGAACAACAAATTCGCGATTTTCACCAGGGTTTGCGACAATTTTACTATCCACTGATCTTTAAAGATCAAGAAGTGACCCAAGAAGTTTTGCAGCAACGCCCCGATTTTCGCGCTCTATACACTTTGGACCGTTATAGGCAAAAATAGCCAATTTCAAACTTTCTGATAGAAATTTGTTTTTTTAGAGTCAGTTACAGGTTGATGTCAGGCAAATGTCGTGTCAAAACACACGACTTACGGGCTATCGTCGTGTTCAAAAATACCAACCTTGAGTAATTTGAACTCACCTCAACCGATGGATATCAAGATGATTGTTAGAAAACTGAGATTACAAAAAGCTTGGTCACAAGAACAGCTGGCAGAAATGGCAGGTGTTAGTGTCCGAACCATTCAGCGATTAGAGCGCGGTGGTAAGCCCGGTTTGGAAACAGCAAAATCTTTAGCATCTGTGTTTGAGGTTAACTTATCAACATTTTACTCACAGGATGAAACGACCATGCATGAATATGACACAAACACAGAAGCACGAAAAATTGACCTCTCATTGGAAGAAAAAAAGGCGCTGGAATATGCCAAAGCCGTTAAAGAGTTTTTTGAAGGGCTTTTGGCTTATGTGGTGCTCGCAGTGGTATTTTTTGCCGTATTTGGATTTTCAGAGCCTGTTGTTATTTGGGTCTTTCTGGGCTTAGGTTTAGGACTTATCTTTCAGGGGCTTGTGGCATTTGAAATTATTGGGTTTTCACTGCCCAATTTGGAAAAAAAGTTAGTCGAAAAGCGTTTAAAGCGCAAACTTTGAGTAAGCGGTATGTAAAGTGCTGATCAGTGAATGAAGCAGCACTTTACCTTTTGTTTTAATTACAAAGGGTTTCCAAGGTAAAAATTACCAATGTCTTCCATTTCATTCGGTAGTGTCGTGCAGGAATTATAGCCCAAATGCGTGACTTTTTTGTTGCCCATGTATGCTGCTAGGGCAATGGAATAAGCGGCTTTACCGCCTTCTGTTTCCATATCAAACACCACTCGGTTTTTATTGGCTTCTGAGGCACAGGGTGCAGGGTTGGAGATATTCTCGTTAAATTCCAAATTGCATGTTTGTTTCTTTTCATAAACGTAGCTGCAGCCCAAAAACTTGATGGTGCAATCTTCGCATTTACCGGCATACAGATTTGACGCGAATGCTAAAATACACAACGCAAATAGTTTTTTCATGATTAAATCCTTAATAAGTTATTCCCAAAAAAGCTAAAAATACCAGCTATCCAAAAAGGAGTAAAGCGATAATGTTTCTTGTGCCTGTGCGCTGGGTTCGTACAAATCAAAAGGATCGAGTTAGGAAAGGATGTAGATACGATAGACACTCTGTGGGGTGCAATTTGGGGAGCGTTTAATGGCAGTGAAAATGCTTGAACAGAAATCAACTTTTATTCAAGAAAGTGAAAAAATTAATCGGCTCTCAGAGGAATTTTTTTTAAGCTGTGCCGAGAAAAATAAAACATCAATTTATATTTAAAAGGCTGTCAATGGTCCGAAATGAGTTTTTATCAACACTTTTTAATGATTTATCAATTTCCATAAAACTGAGTTTCCTCCAAATTTAAAGCGTTATACCTTTCTAGTAATCACAATTTTTGAAACAAACAAAAACACCTGTGATTAATCTGCTAACTCAAACACACCTTGCCAAATAGACACCCCTACAATAGCCACCCTGGGAATAATGTTTATACCGTGTTTATTTAATCAATAAAAAAAACGAGAACATAAATTCATAATAATGAAATCAGCAGTAAAACGAATTAAATATGAGCTATAAAGGATCAAAATCATGAAATTCACACACTGGATTTTCTTAATAACGGCTTTATTTTTGGTCGGATGTAACTCAGAAGAAGAAGCGGCTGGAAATAATCCAGCACAAAATCCGGATGAAAACACACCAGCAGGTGAGGAAGAGAATGCATCCGACGAAGATAATACTCCAACACCGGATACCAATACGGATTTACCCAGTCCGGAAGTGTTAGCTGAAGGTAAAGCGCTTTATGAAGCACAATGTGCCAGTTGTCATGGAGATGATGGTGAGGGGGTGATGGTTAATGAGGTGGTGCTGGGAACTTCATTAATTGCTTGTGAAACCTGTAGCGATAAACCCACTTTAGCGGATCGAATTTTACGCACAATGCCACCAGGCGATAAAGTGGCCGAATGTGGTGAAGATTGTTCAAATAAAACGGCTGATTATATTTTAAATGCTTTTAATAGCGCGGACGCTTTAGCATGCGATGATACTATCAGTAAAAGCTCAGCGATTCGGCGTTTAAACAAATATGAAATTGCTAATGCCGTTAATGATGTATTTGGTTTAGATGGCGGTTTGTTTGATGAATTACCTCGTGAAGGGACACTAGGCGGGTTTGCTACCGTAGGCAATCAACTTTCCAGCGGTGTGCAATTTACCGATAGTTTGGTTGAACTGAGTTTTAATTATGCTGAAGCTTTGGTTAACTCGGAAAATTTTACTCACACCTGCACGAAAGAAAATATACAAACCTGCCTACCTGCGTTACTTGAACCTTATGCTGACCTATTGTATCGACGCAATGTCACCATAGAAGAATTAGCATCGATAGCTGAGAAAGTGGCCACTTTGCCAGCGCCATTAACGGTCGATGATCAAGTGATTGCTGGTGTGAATGCACTCGTAACGAGTGCTGATTTTTTGTTTGTGACGCCAACGGCAGTAGAAACTTCAGGCCGTGATTTAAGTAGCCAAGAAATCGCTACAAAATTGGCGTTAACGCTCTGGGTTTCAGTGCCTGATGCTGCTTTATTAGCGACTGTTGACAATGATTCTTTGAAAACACCTGCTGTTTTATCCGAACAAATTGATCGCATGATGGCAGATACAAAATTCCAACGTTTCAAAGAAACATTTTTTGCGCAATGGACAGGTTTTCAAAATGTTAGCACTGCTGATGTTGATTACGAAGCTTTGGGGATGACCGAAGCGATTTGGATGACTCTTACAAAAGATATGCAAGAAGAAACACGCTTGTTTATCCATCATATTATTGATAACAATCTACCCATTAATGAGTTATTCACTGCAGATTATAGCTTTATTAATTTACGGTTAGCTAATCATTACGGAATACCGATTGCGACTGAATCTGAATATGCGATGACTTCTTTATCTGGCACGGGCAGAAAAGGTTTATTAACTCAAGGTGCGTTATTAACTCGTGCAGCAGTGGGTGATCATGCTTCAGTTGTTATGCGTGGGGAACTAGTTTTATCAGGCTTCTTATGTACACCTCCGCCATCTCCCTCGGCTGATATTGAAGAAGCGATCAATGATCAAATGGGTGGAGAGCTGACGGAAAAACAAAAAATTGCAGAACGTGCTGCGAATGCATCCTGCTCGACTTGTCATGCCAAATTAGATGCCATGGGCTGGGCTTTTACTGGTTTTGATGTGGCTGGTAGAAGTAGTGATGTCGATCCTGATGGCGATCCTGTTAATCCGCAAGGTTCATTAGATGGTGAATCATTTACCGGAGCCGCTCAGATGATGGATGTGCTGTTACGGAAAGATCAATTTAACCGTTGTTTCTCAGAAAAATTTCTGATTTATACACTTGGCCGTTCCGTGAACTATAACAGTGAACGAGAAGATCGCTGTGCGATTAATGCTGCTATTTCTAAAACACAGGAAAGTGGTGCAGTGACGGTTAAAGATTTAGTGAAAACTTTGCTAACAGAAAAAATAAGTTTATACAAAGGTATAACGGAATAAGTGGGATTGGAGTAGAATCATGAAAAAGACAATGAACCGACGTCGATTTTTACGCTGCTCTGCAGGCGGCACCAGTGCAATGGTCGCATTACCCTTGTTACCTTCCATGTTTGCTTCCGATGCGGCCTACGCTGCAGAAGTTGCCGACAAACAACGCTTTTTTGCTTTTTATGTACCAAACAGTACTGTGGAGCCTCGTTGGTTTCCGCAAAATCCTCAGAAAAAAGATTTTTCTTTGATGGGAACGGGGTTGGAAGCTTTTGAAGTTGCCGGCCATAAAGAAAAAATCAGTTTATATCAAGGTATGTATTGTGTGGGCCAAAATGGCACAGGCAATCCACATATGCGTGCGATTGCAGGTTTCTTAACAGGCGCAGCGATTCCCAATGATCGTATTCAAAACCATAAAATTTCTTTGGATAAAGCTTTAGCCAATTATCATCAAGCAAATAATTCAACACGCATTCATTCTTTACAATTATCCGGCAACCCCGAATTGGATGCAGCGAATAATAACAATTACAATAATCGTTTGAAAAATGCATTAAATTTTAATGCGCAAGGACAGATTATGCCGACTGAAGCTAACATAAAAGCAGTATATGACAGACTTTTTGCTGGCGCGAATCAAGAAGAAACCGATAACGCCATCAATCGACGAGCTGAATTAAAACTCAGTGTGTTGGATCAAGTAAAAGCTGATCGAGAAAAAATTATGTCGCGATTGGGTGCTAGCGATAAAATTATTGTGGAAGAATATTTTGAAAGTATCCGACAAGTAGAGCAACAAATTGACGCTTTAACGCAGCCTGTCGTTTGTAATGTTACACCCATGGATGTGCCGACGTATTCTAATACGGCGAGAAACAATGCTATCGGCGAGCATTCTCGCATTACGTCAAAAATACTAGCTCTCGCATTTCAATGTGATGTGACGCGCGTTGCTACTTACATGGCAGGCGGGGAAGCTGCCGGTTGTAACTACAATGATATCAATATTAATATGCACTTCCATAACGCGATCTCTCATAGCCGCAACAATGCCGCGCAAGCAGAAAGACACCATCAGATTGATCGCTTTCATTCGGAGCTGGTGGCAAACTTTATGACAGAACTGGAAAATATCCCATCGGGAGAAGGCTCTTTATTGGATAATACTTGTATTGTGTATGGTAGTGGTCTTGCGAATGGCACGACACATTCATTGAATGGTATTTCATTATTAGTTGCAGGTAATTTTGGTGAGTTCGAGCATGGTACTTATCATAATCTGACCAATCGCAATCATGCTGATTTAATGAATACGCTTTATCAACAAATGGGCTTACCAGATGACCAGTTTGGTGACAGTTTCTTAACCGTTCCTGTGGCATAACCTTTTCACACCCTTAAATAAGAGGTCAGACTTAGCGTCTGTCTTCTTATTTTTTTCGAACAGATTCACTGTTCGGACCTTCAAAACTTTTGTGAAGTTTGGCTACAATGGGTGCCGAATGTTTTCATAAATTTCCAAAATCATCACTCTGTCTCACTAAATGAGTCATCAATTTGCGGGTTTGCGCAAAGTTGCTTGTTCTTTTTGTTTGTTAACCTGAAGGTCTGATTGCCATTGGTTCGTGACTTTGAAGGGGGTAGCAAAGATGGGCGGTTTAACTGAATTATTGACATTGAATAAAACGCAAGGCAGTGCACATAAAGTAACATGCACACATTGTGCTAAACCTACGGAACATAAAGTGGTTCAGTCGGTGGAAAAGCGAACTTATAGTATGTACGGTGCGCAGCGCTATTCTGAATATCAAATTATCCAATGTGAAGTTTGTAGTACTTTGTCTTTCCGTCAGCAGGAGTGTAATTCAGAAGAAGGGCAAATGCTTAATAGCGAGTCAGGAGCTTGTTTTTGGTCATTATATCCAGAAAGACAAAAGCCTGCACTTGTTGAAGTGAATACAAAATCATAATAATACCCTCTAACCAACACTTCTTTCATAATATAATTTTGCGAGAAGTGTTAGTTTTCTCAAAAGTGGGTGTTTGCGAGTGAAAAAAAATTACCACTGTGCAAAGTATTGTTGACAAGCAGCTGTCGCCGAATACGCATTACATTGCTTTTGTAAACTCGCAAATTTTTGATTAAGCTCTGGCACTTGTGCACTGACTTTTTGAAGTGCCTCAATCATCGTTTTTGAGCGGATATAATTTCTGCCGCTAAAGCCATCATTTAATGCAAAAGCTTGTTTAAAATAATCATCAACCAAGTTCAGTAAGCGCGTTTTTAAAGGCTTAGCAAAATATTTCGCTGTCATTTGAATATCTGTGGCAATCCATTGTAGACGCGTGGCTCTGCCTTGAGATGATTCTCTCGCTTTTTCTGACCACTCGAGAGCGCCACTAATATCCCCTTGTTTGGCTCGTAAGTTAGCGATCTTACTTTGTAAATACCAAGGTGTTTTTGTCGTTTTTAAACCTCTCTTCAATAAGGCTTCGGCTGCTGCATCGTCACCCACTAGCGCGAGTAATTTTGCGCCTTCTACCGTAATAAAATGGGATTCATAACGATTATTTACGGCTTCTTCAGATTGTTTAACTTGTTCTATCACACGCTGCTTGATAGCTTTATTAGGTAATTGATTCGGGTTTTCAAACAAGGCAAAGTCGATTAATGGAGAGACGCTCCACATACGCGTGTAGGTATCGGCTTTGGGGTGTATCGCTAATTGTTGTGAGGATTGAATCCAACGTTTTTTTAACGCTTCATAAGCCGGTTGTTTGGCTTGATAATTCAAATATTGACTGGTGCTTTGTGCTTCACGAGTAATAAAGTAACGATTGGCGAAAGCGGTATCTTTTGAGGCAAATGCGTTTTGTAACCAAAACGGTACCTGTTTTTTGATGAGATTTTGAGTGGTTGTTGATAGGCTGTTGGTTTTTTCCCATTGCATAACCCAAGACAGCGTATTTAATTGCAACACGGATTTCTCTAGGGGTAATGAGGAAGGGAAGTTTTCTAATAACTGAAGTGCAGTATCGACAGTTTTTTGTTCACCGTGAGTATTTTGGTAGTGACTTATCCAATCTAAATAGGCAAGCTGCTTCCAAGCTTCTGGCGCTAACTTGTTGTTTAAAGCTTGAGTGATCACTTGAGTGATGCCTTGACTAGCCACAGCTTGATTAATGACTTGTTCAAACTCTTCAATATCTAAAGAGCCAGATACTCGTGCTAATTCTTTGCCACCAGGAGCAATAATCAAGATGGTTGGATATCCCACGGTTTTTAGCTTGTCACTCCAGGTTTGGGCTTCTTCGGTATCGCCATCCAAATAAACAGGGATTAAAGCGCTCATCAATTCAGGAAACTTGGGTTGGTTAAAGACGGCATCTTTTAACACATTACAAGTCGGGCACCAGGCGGCTCCCCAATAAAGAAAAACGGGCTTTTGTGTCTTACTGGACTCTTCAAAAGCCTCGCTGGCACTTTTTTGGTACCATACATGTTGATTTTTACCCAGTACCGAGAGGTTGGCAGAAACTGACGATATGGGAATAAGTAGAATTACACCTAAGAATAATCGCCAAAGCAATGATAGTTTAATTGTCATAGTCTTCTCTCTAATTTCAATGGGTTGACCTGGTGCTAGCAGTTTAATCGTTATTGATGCTGGTTTTCCAGTCAGATACGCTCGCTTCAGAGCTTTACTCTGAACTGTTTATCATTCGACGTTATAACCAGCACGAAATTACGAAAACTGAATGAATAAAAATGATGCTTGCTTAACAGCTTTCTATGTTCGGTGCGTATGCAGGTCGCAATTTGAACCAAAGTAGGTTTGAAGAGAGAAATACCGAGATTATTATGGGTCAATCGCAGCGTAATTAAGCTGATTTCTCCAGATTGTGTTTGAAAGGTTGTATTATGACTAAGCTTCCCTCTTTTGATGAATTACGAAAAATGGCCATTGAATCTCCAGAAAAACTGGATGAATTGTTAGAACGTGAAACGGCAAAGATTATTGAAGCGGCACCAGCGCATCTTAAAGAGCGTATGAACGGTCTGCAATTTCAAATTGAAGCCCAGCGTCGTATCAGTAAAAACCCTGTTGATCGAATGGTACGGATTTTTCGCATGATGAATGAGAGCTTCTTTGAGTTGAACGAAGCCTTACGACCTTTCCGGCCACAAGCGGTTCAAGAGCCTGTTAAAAAACAAACACTTGCACCGAATGCGATGATTTTGGACTTTCCAAAAGTGAATTCTGCTGAAGAAGCGGGTTCAGAAGCTTCAAAAAAATATCATTAGGCAAAGCGCTTAAATCGCGCTAGCTTCTGACCAACTAAAAACAATAAAAGTACTGTGAGTGTTGCCAGCGCACCACCGCCTGAGCTCGTTTCGGCCTGAGCCGGAGTCTCTGAGTCTGGAACAGCATCGGATGTATTATCTGGAGCAGACTCATTGGTGGATGGATTTTCAATATCTAAGGCAATGATGGGGCCTGTGTAACCTGCTGCAGTGGTCGCGGCCAAATAGACCAGGTTATTTTCATTCAAATCAGCCCGTTGCAAAGTGGCAGAAAAAGCCTCGTTAGCGGAATCAAAACCCGCATCATCGGCATTGGCATTGGAAACCGCACGTCTTTCGAGCAGAGCATCTTCTAAAGATGCAAACACTGAGATACTGGCAATATAGGCGTCGTTACCGGTAGAGGCTTCAGTAACGGTATTTTGTGCCACTCCTTTAAGGGTAATTTGCTGATCAGTTTGTTCTAAGGTTAAACCTTCCAGGAGAGGGCCGAGAGAGCGGCGATAAGGCGCATCAGCATGCGCTATCATAAAGGTTAAAGCTTGCAAATTATCCGGTAATAATTGATCGGTATAAGTCGCGCAATCTTGGAAAAACTCCGTGCCCACTTCCAGTGTTAAATGTGCAACCCCTAACTCACCGTAACTGGCTTCACTGGTACCATCCGTTGGATATAGCGCAGCGCTTTGTTGAGCGATTGATCGATTAATTCTTGCGGTTTTTTGCGCAAGTACTTTATGAGGCAATTCATTCGGCGATCTCTCACCTGTAGAATGCCCCCAAGGGTACAAAATCAACTGGCCATAAGAATGAATATCAATGTGTAGTCCGGGCTTGTCGTCGCGAACAGGATCGGCATCGTTGGGGCCTTTGTCATCACTAAATAACTCAGCCAGATAGGTTTCAACCGCTTGTGTTTCAGACTCGGACGACGGGTTGGGCCCACGGTAAGTGGTATCACATTCATCGCCCGAAGAGCCATTGGGAACGGTACCCCATTTAAATCCAAAGTTTCTATTTAAATCAACACCTTGTCGAGATGTGTTTTCTGTACAAATGGCAAGGTTGCCATTTTTACGCCACAAAAGCCCTGTTTCTGCAAACTTGCGTCCATCAGGATTGGACTGTGGTAATAAATGAATGCGATATTGTTGTAATAATGCGGTGACCTGCGGATCGCTACCAAAATTTTCCAAGAGATGTTTAGCGAGTGCCAGTACTAAAGGAGCGGTGACATATTCCCGAGCGTGCATGGCTCCTTGTATGAATACATCGGTTTTGGGGAGTTCTGATGCGCTATCTGTCACTAAGAGCACGCGAATAGGATAACCATTGCTTTCGGTAATCTGTCGCTGAGATTGCCCAATATCATTGATGGTCGCTAAATGGGTATAGTTAGAGGCCAAGCTCTCTAGTGTACTGAGGGTAGTTTCAACCGTTTCGTAACAAGGAAAACCTGGAATTGTTGAGAGTAAAGCATTGTTTTTTTTGGCCGGTTGCGTTTGTGGGGCTAAAGTGGCTGTTTGTCGTGCCAGGTATTGTTCAAGCCATTCTTTTGCGGGTTTTAAAGCATAACCTTGGTTGAGCAACACTTGTTGCTGGGCGGTATTTACCTCAAGAATATGTTGATTTTTTTCAGGATAAGAAGCCAGCAAAAGTGCATGCCAGTCGGCAGCAAATTGGTTGTAAGCGTGTACAGAGTCTAATGTTACCTGGTATGCCTGTTGTTGGAGTGTAGTCAGTTCAGCCTGAAAACGTGGGTGCGAATGGCTGAGCCCAATAAGTTGTATAAAAACAAGGCATAAAAGAAGCGTTTTCATGATGCGCTCTTCCTAAGTGCGAGTAATTGATTTTTTGAGTCTATAACAGATGACGCTTTCTTTATAGCGAACGGGATAGCATTCTAAGAAGGGAAAATTTTTAACGTTGACTGTTCGTGAGAAAAACAGTCAACGAAACTTTAAATGTTAATCGCTCAATACGCGAATGATTGCGTTTTACGAATCTTAGTTAGTACCAGAAGCCCAAGCAGCGAAGCCGGCGTTAATAGAATCAGCTTCAGCTTGTCCGGTACCAAAGTGCTCGCCTGTGGCAATAAAATCAGCCAGTGCCGATTGTGTCGTATCTGAAAAATCGAAAAGTGGTGTCCCGTTGAGTAAATAACTGGTGACTGCAAGATACGCATCAATATTATCTGGGCTGGCCAGGAGAGGGTTACTAGCTGCATCGTGGCAGGCTGCTCCAGCACAACTGACCGCGAAGACTGATGAACGTAAATTAGTGTCAAAAGATCCGGCGTCATCTCGAGCTGAAAGTGCGCCATCTAAGGAATATCGAGCATCAATTACATTGACCATATTACTGATCATGGTGCGAATTTCAGTTGCATCTTCTGAATTATTACCGAAGTGCCCAACATCTGAGTCAATGTATTGGGCAATGAAACTGCTATTAACATCAGGGAAGCTGAACATAGGTAAATCTGCTGATGGGGGAGTATAGTTTAAAATCGCTTTAATAGCTTCGGTGCCGTCTGCTGCCCCAAGATTGGGTGTTTGTCCGCCTGATGAGTGACAACCTGCACTACCACAAGAAGTAACCAATTTCTCCTGGAGGTTATTCTCAAAAGCGGTTTTTAAATCAACAATATCACTACCGCCTACATTCTCATTGTCGTTATCATTATCGTTGTCATTGTCGTTATCATTATCGTTGTCATTGTCGTTATTATCAGTATCGTCGTTGTTGTCTTCTTCTACAGGGTCATTAGACTCAGGCAACAAATCCGCTAAGGGAAAGCTGCCATCGGTGCAGGCTGTTGTAGCAAGCAGGGATGTGATCGCCAACGCCTTAAAGAAATGTTCTAGTTTGTCGAAATGCATTTTTGTCTCCAATCTCACAACATCCGCTATCTGTCATTTTCTACAAAGTTAAAATAATCGTTGAGTGAATTATTGATGGCCACAAAACAAAAGAAAAGTGGGTCGTTAAGGTAAATTTTTTTTCTGGCTAGTAGTTCACTTGCAATGAGGACGCAGGTTCACAATGATGTTGTGATTAAAAAACATACAGTCTAAAAAAACATTCGAGCCGCAAACTTTGCGTTATAATGACTTGCCATTTTTGTTGTCTTGCTCCACATCTCCAGTCTGTGACCGAGTCGAAGTTTTTAATGTCAATATTTAACTTCTCATTTTGGATGCAAACGATAGCATAAATTTTTGGTTTTTTCGTAGACATTGAGGTGATCAAAAGTTGAAAAACGTGATCCAAGTAACATTTATAAGTTTAATCGGTGTATTCACTTATACACTCGCATCAGCGAATGATTTGTACGTTGTCGAAGACTCTCAAATTTTCGGTTTGCCGGAAACGATTGTCGAGCAAAATGAAAAAGATGCGATGGTTGATCTGCTTATCATGACAGTGCGTGCTGTTTATCGTGAAATGACCGATGAAGAAAAGCGCCACCTGCAACCCGGTACACTGACTTACGAATTCAAAGATCAACTCAGGGAACAATACGAAGAAAATAAGATGGATTACAGCCGTTATCGTGCGCTTTATCCAGATGCCTACAATAGTGGCAATGGACGAACTTGCATCAACTTATTTGATGCTAGCCCTTTAGAAGTTTATAAAAAAGTTTCTGCTGCGGTTTTTTATTAATGGATTCTTGTAAGTAGGGAGGTGTTAAGCAAAGATTTTTTTGCTCACTTCTCCTGACCACTCTAAAGCTTCTAGGTATGATTTCTCGAGTGTTGTGTCATCAATTTGTTGTTCTTCCAAATATTGCCAGTTAATGTTTTCCCACTCAGCACGGTCATATAGCATGACCACAGATAAAATTTGCCCGATATCGCCTTTAAATTCTAATAAACCTTGATTAATATCCGGTGCTAAAGGCAATTTATCGAGAATAAATGATAATTCGCAATCAAAAAAAGCATCGAGCATTGAAAATAAACCCGAGGTGTAAAATTGATCCACTTTTCTTAATTTGGCAGCTTTCGCAAGATTTTCGCAAAAACGTGCACGGTTTAATGCTGTGAGTATGATGGCGCTAGGCTTATCATCCAGTTTTGACAGGGCGATTAAACTAATCCAACTTTTTAACTGCTGTAAGCCTAATAAAGTGATGGCATGCTGAATGCTATCTATTTTAGAAAGATGTGCATAAGTTGAAGTGGTAAATAAACGTAATAGTTTGATACTTAAACTGGGATCTTTAGTGATAGTCTCTTCAAGCGCTTTAACTTCGATATCGGGATCTTGCAACTCCGTTAATAATTTGAGAACCGCTAAGCGACTCGCGGGCATTGTGCGGCCACGCATGCATTGCGGTTTACATAAAAAGTACCCTTGAAACATTTCAAAACCTAATTCCAGACAAAAGTCGTACATATCATGGTTTTCGACTTTTTCAGCCAGTAAAGTGAGTGAATAAGGCTGCAAACGTTTAACTTCAGCTTGAATTTGTTCTCGACTTAATGACAAGACATCAATTTTTATAATTTGTGCTAATTCTAATAAAGGTTCCCATTGCTCACTGTAAACAAAATCGTCTAAAGCAAAGGTATACCCTTGTTCTACCAATTGTCGCACTGAGTTCACTAAAAGTTCATCCGGTTCGACATCTTCTAAAATTTCGATAACAATGTCTTTAGGTTTTATATTCGGTCTATTTAATATTAAGTTCCTCGTAAAATTGATAAAAACAGGTTTGCCTTCGGTCATTATTGAAGATTGTACTTCGGTAAAGGTGTTTAGAATGACTTGTGAGGTGGCAGAATCTGGGCACCACTTTTCATCAGGTATCAAATCACGTGAGGGTCTAAACAAAAGTTCATAACCGATAACCTGCAGCTTGACGTCATAAATGGGTTGACGCGCTAATAATATTTGATCGTTTGACATATCAATTTAAGCTCTGCCATTCTTTCGGTGTTGTAGGGTGTAAGCATTAAAACGCGTATAATCCAGGAAGTACTTGAGTGAAAAAATAATCTCTATTGAGTATAGACGGCGCTCGCCAAATTATTTTAATAGAATGCAATTTGCGACATGTAAATTATTGGTCTAGTTTACTATTAACGTTTAAAAATAGGTGAGACATGTTCAAAGATAAATTTCAACATGATGATCTTGAAAATTTAATGGAAGAGCTTGTATTTGAACAACTTGATGCCATCCTTCATAGTGTTTTGAAAAAAATGAGCGACTCTCCTATCGCCATACAAGATGTAGCAGCTATAGCGCTTAACAATTTACCCCCCAGATACTGCTCCAGTATTCTTGATAAAAACCAACCGAGACCTCAGTTATTAAAAGAGCTGGAAAATTATAAACCTCTGGTACATGACAAAGTCCTTGAGGCTATCGATATCGTTGAAGCCAACCCACACCATTAATCGGTTAAATTATTTGTTTTCTTAAAATTTTTTAATGCTTTTGAATGTCTGTCAAGTCTTCTAAGTTGCTATAAGCCGTGTTAATCTTAAAGTTCATTTTATGGGCTTTCGCAGCAATTTCTATGAAAATAACAACTTTTTTTCTCTTATGTTTTATGAGCCATCTTACTTGGGCCTCAACAGTCAGTTGGGAAGGCGATGCGCAGCAAGGTGGTTACTTAATAGGTAAAACGCATCCAGCTGCTAAAGTCATGTTAGATAACAAAAAAGTGGCTGTCACACCACAGGGTTATTTTTTTCTCGGATTTGGTAGGGATGCTGGTGCCAGCGTGATGGTTACGATCATTCATCCCCAAACGGGTGAATATCAAGAAAATTTACGCATTCGTCAGCGTGATTATAAGATTGAGAGAATTAATGGTTTACCACCGAGTAAAGTCAATCCACAGTCTGAAACGCAACTAAAACGCATCCGAGAAGATATTCGGCAAGTTAAAGCAGCACGCACTCAGTTCTTTCCCAGAGAAGATTTTTTGACAGACTTCGAATGGCCGGTTACTGGTCGTATTAGTGGGGTTTATGGGAGTCAACGTGTGTTGAATGGGACGCCAAAGCGCCCACATTATGGTGTTGATATTGCTGCTCCAAAAGGTACCAAAGTAATGAGCCCTAACTCGGGTGTCGTTACCTTGGTGCATTCAGACATGTACTATACAGGAGGCACTTTAATCATTGATCATGGTTATGGTGTTTCATCAACCTTCATTCACCTCAGTGATATTTTTGTGAAGGAAGGCCAACAAGTAACAAAAGGTGAACTGATTGCAGCAGTGGGTTCTACAGGCCGTTCAACCGGCCCTCATCTCGATTGGCGAATTAATTGGTTTTCGGTGCGTCTCGATCCTCAACTTTTTGTCGAACCTATGCCATCTTCCTCCGTTAAAACGTCCACGAAGAAACCTTAAATTATAAGGTTTTATATTTGAGTGGTTCCTTTATCTCTTAGCTATGATGTTTTAAAGCAATGCTACCATTGAACAACGATTTTAAAAATTTGCACAGTACAGCAGATCTGCTTTCTTTTATTTTCGCAAAACGTGAGTTTTTCTCATCAGAAAACTCAACCCAAACGATAGAGTATATCGATGATGGTATTTTTATCACGTCACCTAAAACGGTAAAGGACTCTCAACACACATTAATTTTTTCTTGCGGTATTCATGGTAATGAAACTGCCCCGATCGAAATTCTTAGTGACTTATTGATTGCCGTTTTACACAATCAAATTCAACCTAAAAATCCTTGTCTATGGATATTTGGTAATCTTGATGCCATAAAAGTCGGTAAACGTTTTATTGATTTAAATTTAAATCGCCTGTTTACCTCAAAGGATTTGGTTGAACAAGATAATGAAACATGTCGAGCGAAAGCGATAAAAACTCACGTTAATCGTTTTTGTAAAAGTTATCCCAATTTTCGTAAATTGCACTGTGATTTACACACGGCTATTCGTGATTCTCATTATGGAAAATTTGCAATTATCCCTTTTAGTCAAACAGGTTCTCGTCTTGACAATGTAAGAAAACAACAATTGCAAGCTATGGGTATCGAGGCGGTTGTTTATTCTCATAAGCAAAGCTCGACATTTTCAAGTTACACTGCACTAACTTGGGAAGCCGAAAGTTATACACTTGAGCTGGGTAAAGTGAGACCTTTTGGTGAAAACCCCAAGAGTGTGACGGAAGCTCCGCAAAATACATTGCGTAGTTTGCTGTGTTCAGAGACACTACCCGCAGCACAAACTTCGCTTAAAGAGTTTGTCGTTATTCACGAGGTGATCAAGTCTACGGAAACTTTCAAATTGTTTGTGGAAGATGACTTTGCCAATTTTACACCATTTGCTGCCCACACTTTAATTGCACAAGATAAAAACTATGAATATCGGGCTGAGCGAGATAATGTCAGGCTCATTTTTCCAAATTCGCAAGTACAGCTAGGACATCGGGCTGGACTCATTATAGAAATGATAAAATAAGTGAGAGTAAAAGTATGAAAGGTTACATAAGGCGACTATTTTTCACTTTGTTGCTAATCAGTCTCAATACCGGTTATGGCGCAACACCAAAGCCATTTAATGTGAGAGACTTAGTGACGTTACATAGACTCAGTCAATTAAACGTTTCTTCTGATGGCCGTTATATGGTTTATGCGAAGAGAAGCGTTGAACAAGAGAGTTTAAAAGTGAGTAGGCAGTTTTGGTTATTAGATATTGAAGATCAATCGCTTATTCCAGAGCAACTGACATCGGATGATGCATCAAAGCATTCGCCAGTTTGGTCAAAAGATGATAAATCTTTGTATTTTATTTCGAACCAATCGGGTAGTTATCAAATTTGGCGGCTTGAAATAGCTTCGAAAAAGCTTTCACAAATTTCTGATCTTTCTGTGGACATTTCGAGTTTTATTTTGTCACCTGATGGCAAGAAAATCGCCTTTACCGCAACAGTTCCAGAAAGTTGTCAAGCATTACCTTGTTCTAAACCAGAACCAACTAAAACGACAGGGCAAGTTTATAACAAGCTAATGGTGAGACACTGGGATGCATGGAAACTACCAGAACTTTCTCGTTTGTTTGTCTTTGAGCTAGCGAATCGTAACACAGCACCGGTTATGGTCAGCCAAGCACTAGAAACGGATGTGCCGTCAAAGCCATTTGGTAGTGCTTCGGATTATACTTTTTCACATGATAGCCAGTCGATTTACTTTGCCGCAAAATTAAAGAAGCGTGATGCGGCTTGGTCCACCAATTATGATATTTATCAAGTGAGTTTAGACGGTCAAAACTTGAAGAATATCACTGCTGATAATAAGGCGTGGGATGGTCAACCGAAAGTGTCCCCCGATGGTCGTTACTTAGCCTATAAAGCGATGCGTCGACCCGGTTTCGAATCCGATAAAATGGATATCGTGATTACCGATCTTAAAACGCAAAAGTCATCACGTATTACTCAAGAGTGGGATCGCAGCGTGAGCCAGTTTGCGTTCACGCCAGACAGTCAATATATTGTTGCCAGTGCTTATCATTTGGGTCAAAAACCCTTATTCAAAATCAATTTAGACAAGCAGAGTGTTACGCAATTAATTGCGCAAGGTAACGTTTCAGAATTTGTCATTACTCAAAATCAAATTATTTACGGGATGAGCCATCTTGGCGCGCCTACTGAATATTTTTCTGTTCCCTTAACGGGCGGTAATGCGCGACAAATTACTCATATTAACCAAGACAAACTTGAACAGTTAAGCATGGGAGATTATCAACAGTTCAAATTTAAAGGTTGGAATGATGAATCTGTGTATGGTTACATTGTCAAGCCTGCCAATTTTGATCCCAAACAAAAATATCCTGTTGCTTTCATTGTTCATGGTGGCCCGCAGGGTTCTATGGCCAATAGCTTTCATTTCCGTTGGAATCCGCAAACCTACGCAGGTCAGGGGTATGCCGCCGTTTTCATTGATTTCCATGGTTCAGTAGGCTATGGGCAGGAATTCACCGATTCTATAACGGGTGATTGGGGTGGAAAACCCTTAACGGATTTAAAGCGAGGTTTAGCTCATGCGTTAAAATCTTACGATTGGTTAGATGGCGAGCGTGTTTGCGCGTTAGGTGCTTCCTACGGTGGCTACATGGTGAATTGGATCGCTGGTAATTGGAAAAAACGTTTCCGTTGTTTAGTTAATCATGATGGTATCTTTGATATGCGTATGATGTATTACACCACGGAAGAATTATGGTTTCCTGAATGGGAATACCAAGGCCCACATTATGCCAACCCTGAAAGTTATGAGCGTTTTAATCCATTACGATTTGTTAATGAGTGGGAAACGCCGATGTTAGTCATTCAAGGTGGCTTGGATTTTCGTGTTCCAGAAACCCAGGCCCTAGCTACCTTTACTGCACTGCAGAGAAAAGGTATTCCTAGCCGCTTTTTATATTATCCTGATGAAAACCATTGGGTTCTTAAGCCTGCGAACAGTATTCAGTGGCACGATGAGGTAAATCGTTGGTTAAAAGAATACCTTAATCCATAATAGCCTGTGTATTATTTCGCGAGATGATTGTGAGTCTATGCTCATTAATCATCTTTTTCATGGAGTTGTCGTACTAATTTGGGTGGCAAGCGTTATGATGTAAAAGGTGGGTATAATGTTTGCCACACTTTAAGGTCAAAGATTGTTTTATAACGTTTCATGAAAGCGTCACAAACTTTTATTACAGTCTTAGGTCTTTCAAGTAACCATTTTAGTGATTTTTAGGTAAAGGGAGTGTATTAATGGTAAAAAATCGTAAACTGCGCAAACGTGTCATTATGATGCGGCCAAACTACCATGACATCTTAGTCTTTGATGGTAAAAGTAAAAAATTGTTCGGCCACAAGAGTGTTTAGTAGTGGACTGGTTTTAATCAAATGAAAACCTGTAAGCTTAACTTTCGTTGAGTTTTTTCCAAGCGTTAAATCCACCGCTTAAGGATTTAACGGATGTAAACCCTAATTTTATCAGGGATAAAGCGGCTAAAGAGGAGCGTCCACCTGTTTGACAATAGAGTACGATGGGCGTTTCTAAATTTTCTATAGCATCCGATTGACAAATTTGCATTTCTAAAACACCGCGCGGAAAAGTGAGTGCATTCGCAATGCTGCCTTGGTTAGTGACTTCTGAGCTTTCACGAATATCAATAACCTTCCACTCATTCAATGAATTTTGCAAGGTTGCACTATCAATTTGAGGGGCCCTAGTTATCGCTTCTTGCAAATAGCTTTCTAATGCTTTGGTTTTTATCATTATCTTTTCTCCTGGATTGAAAATTTTTCAAGTTTTCTGGTTACAACTAAGCTTATAAGAATCATAAGCACTAACCAAGCGTGTGCTTCGACCAATCACGAATAATTGGCTCTTGACGTTTTATATCAACCAATTTTATATGCACTTGAGAATAGTGACCCATGCTTGCAAAAATTGATGGCTATACCTGCGAAAAAGAAATAGCTCGGGGAGGTATGTCGCGTGTTTATCAAGCTATTCAGCACTCTTTAAAACGGCCCGTTGCTATTAAGTTTTTATCCCACCAATTTTCAGAGCATGCACTGATTCGTCAAACCTTTGAACAAGAGTCTTTAATCATCGCGCAACTGAGTCATCCAAATATTGTACAAGTCTTTGACAGAGGTATTACACCAGATGGTACGCCTTACTTTGTTATGGAATTGGTAATGGGTGAAACGCTCAATCAATTTGTGTCGCGAACCCAAGCATCTATTAAAGAAAAATATCGCGTTATCATGGATGTGTTAAAAGCCGTTAATTTTGCGCATAACAATGGTGTCATTCATCGTGATTTAAAGCCAGCGAATATCTTAATTGATCACCACAATACGGTAAAATTACTAGATTTTGGAATAGCAACCTTCTATGAACCAGAAGGTTTAAAAGAAGATTATGTTGTTGGTACACCGGATTATATGGCACCAGAGCAATTAGAGGGTAGTCGTTCATTGGATTATCGTTGTGATATTTATGCAGTAGGTGTGATTATGTATGAATTATTCACTGGAGAATTACCTAAATTGCACGGCCAATCAGTCCATAGCAAGAATCCATCAATACCGAGCAATATTAGCGAAATGGTACAAGGTTGTTTAGCTCAGGCTCCGGAGCAAAGGCCTCAGTCTGCTGTGTTACTCATTGATAGCTTACGAACGATTATGGAAGGTGAGCAGGTTAGTCGGCAAGCGAAGGCAGAAAATGCCAAGTTAGGAAAAAAACTGAACCTACAATTTAAATTAATCGATGAATTAAAAACCACCAAAGAAGAGTCAGTACTACTTTATGAAGATTCCACTAATCATCGTTTTATTGTCATAAAAAAATATTTAAGTCGCTACACGCGTGAACATCAACTAGAAAAACTCAAAACCATACAGGCGTCAGGGTTGGCACCGATTTTAGGTCATCGTCAATCAGGACCTTATTCATTGATTATACAGCCTTATTTTTCTGGTGGAAGTTTGTGGGAAAGAATGCTGCAACCTTGTCAAGGAGAAAGTTTTCGTCAAATTGCGTTACAGCTTTCTGAGGCCATGACCATGGCGCACCATCATCACTTAACCCATGGCGCTTTACATCCCAAACATTTTGCTCTGGATGCTCAAGGCTGCATCGTGATTGAAGGATTTGGTGTTGCTTGGCGGGATTTCGATCGTGACCCATCACTGAAACTATTTCATGCTCATGGGGGATGGACTGAGCAACAAGAAGATATAATCAGTATGGGTAAAATTTTAGGGATGCTCTACTGGGGACGAGCGCGAGCGCAGGAGTCAAGCCTACCCATTGGGCCTTTTAGTGATGTGATTGACAAGATGATGTGCAATAAACCTGGCGAAGGGTTTAAGTCATTTAAAGAAGTCACTTCTGCACTACAAGCTGTTGTGTTACATGATGAGGATGACAATCCCACAGAATGGCGTGCTCTTGTGAATCATCAAACCAAAAAAGGTTCGCTGTCATGGTGGGTGCTGTTATTCTGGCTAATAGGTGGTGCTATAGTTGTTACCTTATTACAATTATGGATTTTTTTTCCTGAGCAATTGCTAAACTAAAGAACCATAACAGCAATACCGGTGATGGCCAGTAAAGTCGCACCAATCACAGGGGTACGAGTTCGCTCACGATAAATCACAAATGAGAGCACTATTACCCACACTGGATATGTAGACATAATTGCCGTGCTAACGCCTGCTTTGGCATACTTAGCACCTGATGACATTAAGAGTAAGCACAGGAAAGTTCCTACAAAAGCAGCTATGGTCACCATTATAAAGGCTCTGGAACCGACAACAACGTCACCAAAATGTAGTGTACCGCGTCTTAATAATGCGCTCGCATACAAAACCAAAATAGCAGGAGCGAGACGCGTTAAAGTGCCGGTGACCACGTCAATGTCTTGCATAGTAGAGCGAATAACGATAATAGCAATAGCTTGACAGAGGGAAGCAATAAGCGCCATGACTAATCCAATCCGAAAAGTTCGTTGGTTTAGTGTCTGATCGATGTTTTTCTCTTGTTGATGAGAAAAACGCAACACTAAAAATACACCTATGACGGTCAACATCATGCCAAGCCATTCTTGTGGCAGTAGCGTTTCATCCAAAACAAGAAAAGCGATAAAGGCTGTTAAAGGCGGCCCAATGGATTGGCTCGATGCGGTGATTTGAGCGCCTAAACGGTTTAAAGCTTCAAAAAAAGCGGTATCGCCAAGTGAAATTCCGATAACACCGGAAAGACCTAAAATGAATAAGTCAAGCCAAGTCCAGGTTATCGGCGGTTGTAGGATGAAAGCCACTATAATGAGAAAGACAAAGGCTAGACTATTTTTATATAAATTAAGCGTGACTGCTGGAATATTTCGCCCGTAACGACTAAACAGCAACACAGAAATAGCCCAGAACATGGCAGTTAATGCTGAGGCGATTTCTCCCCAAAAAGGTATCGGTGGAATAGCAAGTTGCGATTCGGTCATGGAAGTAGGACCTTGAAAAGGTGAGAAAAATAGGTTGAATAACTATAATTTGTGTAACAACTCATTGTACTTCAGCGTCGTCAAGTGTAGCCTTCATAGGTCTGTGAGGTACAGGAGTCATTATGTTGGACTCATGAAAGTCCTGCATCATACATGGGTGCTAACAGGCATGTAAATGTCCATACAGATAAATTTCTAATTTCAACCCCTATCTAATTTAAAGGTAAGTTTTCGAGAGTGGACCGTGAAGAGATAAGTAGTCGCCAACTTCGAAATCTCGTTCGAATCATCGGCATCATGTTCTTCATGTTTACCGTGACCTTGACGTATCAGTCGGCATCTTTAATCCATATGTCTTTACCAAAGGCAGCTGGCAAGTTTTTAATGACAGAGCCAGACGTCCAATTGGGGGTCGCCTATGCGACAATTGATCCCTTAAACGATTTTAAAACGGACGCTGAGCTTATCGAGCAGGTAACAGAGGTATTAATAGCTTTAGAAAAATCCAATGTTAAACACATTGTTATCATAACTCCGGCATTAACAACTCGCCACAAACCACCTTTGATAGATAAGAATATCGAAACCTTAAGCTCTCTCATCAAGCAATTACGCCGGCAAGGAAAAATAGTGCTTATGGGCGTCGCGTTGCGAGAAATTTCACCTCAACAATTCACATCCACCCCAGGTTTATTAAGCGCCCAAATTGAAGCGCCGTTTCATCCTTTATTTGCTTGGACGCAAGAACTCCAGCTCTACACATCCCCCAATTTTTTTCGTGTGACAGAGCGAGAAAAATCTTTAGTACCGAATCTACCAATGGCATGGATACGCGAGACACCAACAAGTATTAGTCAGTTGGTTTTACAGAGTAACCAGGGTTGGCTTGTTAATTTGGCAGCAGTGATGAAAGTTGCCAAAGATCAACAAGCTTATCAAAATATTGTTATGCCGTTAGGTTCAAGTGACTTTGAAAAACGCCAAGGTTTCAGTGCCAGTTTAACAGGGCGCATTATATTTGATGATTCGGTGAATATTCCTACCTATCCTGTAGATGAAGGTTTGTCACCGTTAATGTTAATGAACCATAGTGTTATCATCGGCCATAGCGATGATAAAGCTGCGATAGATACTGCTAAAATTTTTGCAAGTTTGGATGCAGGCCGTTATTTGTCTGTGCCTTGGTGGACACAACTTTCTATTTTGTTGATAGCTATTGTTGTGCTAGGCATCTGGAACTTACCGAGCTTTTATAACCGCCATAAACTCTACATTCGATTAACCGCTATTTTGATAGTGATCTTATTCGCTTTGCAAGTGGGTGCACTGCTAGGGTTTCAATGGTGGGTACCTTATCATTATTTAATGATAGGTTTAGGCGTTATGACATGGATAACATTGCAAAGCGCACAACAAGCCAACTTTATTCGGCGTCTACGTCAAATTATTCATGAAAAAGAAGAAAGGCTGCTACAGGTTTTTATCAAAAATAAACAATTCTTATCAGCAAAAGCACAAATCGGCCAAGTATATCGTAGTAAACCTGCACCAAAAGGATTGTTAGTATCAGTAGCTGATGGTCTGGTGAGTCAAAATTATATCGATGAAGCGAAAGCCATTTACCATGCCATGTTACACACAGAGCACAAAGCTTTTGCTGAGAAAAAACTCATAGGCTTAACACCCGAAAAAACACTAGTGATGACTGCCCAAAGTCCTGCCAAGCGCCAAAGTACTAATAATACCGCGGTACAATTTTTAAATATGAAACAAACGATCGGGCGATACCGTTTAAAGAGTGTTATTGGTAAGGGAGCCATGGGCACCGTCTTTTTAGCTATGGATACCAAAATTAAACGCCAAGTTGCTTTGAAAACGATTTCATTGGATGGAGAATTTGAAGGAGAGGACCTGGAAACGGTTCAGGAGCGTTTTGTTCGTGAAGCCAATGCAGCAGGTAAGTTGCGTCATCCTAATATTGTTACTATCTATGATATCGATAGTGAAGAAGGCTTGATGTATATTGCTATGGACTATGTTCCAGGTTCCAATTTAGCGGATACCATCAAGCGAGAAGAGTTTTTACTTTTAGTCGAAGTGTATGATATTACTTTGCAAGTCGCCTATGCACTCCAATATGCGCATGATCAAGGCGTTGTTCATAGAGATATTAAACCCGCTAATATTTTATATGAAAGTATGCGTCAGCACGTTACAGTGATGGATTTTGGAATTGCTCTTGTCACGGATCATAGTAAAACGCGCACGGGCACGGTGATGGGGAGCCCAGCTTATATGTCGCCGGAGCAAATTAAAGGAGAAAAAGTGAATGGCAAAACAGATGTGTATAGTTTGGGCGTCACCTTTTACCAATTACTTTCTCATCAACTGCCTTTTGAAGGCGACAGTATTACTTCGTTGAGTTTTAATATTGTGAATAACAATCACAAGCCCATTCGTAAAGTCCGTAAAGATTTACCGCGAAGCGCTGCTGTGATTATTAATAAAGCGTTACAAAAGTCGGCGCAACAACGCTGTTCACTTGAGGAAATGATTAGTTTATTAAAACGTGAACTCGATCGATTGAAGAAAAAAAAATAAACAAACGCAAACAAAAAATACGTTTGTTTATGCCATCAAGCACCTCATCCATTTGCCTTTCTGGCATTATTGAGCAATCTCAGTGTATCCACAGATATATCTACAAGTTGTACCTGACATTGTCTAATGTTATGCGAAATTGATAAATAAAAGTTTTCATGTGGTTTATCTCCAGGTTTTTTTATCAAATGTTGGGGCATGTAAAAAATGGTGCAACCAATGAGAATTGCGTCATTATCTAGAATAAACAGATTTGATTGTCCTTAAAAACGGCATAATACTACTTATTATCATGAAATCATTAGGGAGGATGCATGAACTTAGATACCAAAAATCTGGCGTTATTTGTGCGTGTTGCGGCTTTGGAAGCCATTGGTCGGGCGGGTGAAGAGTTTGGTCTATCCTCAACCAATGCGAGTCAGCGTATTCAATCTTTAGAGGCAGAGCTGGGCGTGAAGCTTTTTTATCGCACGACACGCTCTGTTACTTTAACGCATGACGGGAAAGTTTTTCTGGAACACGCTAAGTGCATTTTAGAAGATATTGAAGAAGTGAAAAATGTGTTTAAGGGTGATGATAAATGTATGCAGGGCCTCATACGCATAACAGTACCTTCGTCATTCGGTCGTTTGTATGTTTTGCCTTTTATAGAAAATTTTCTTCGACTTTATCCACAAATAGAGCTTGAGTTAGATTTTAACGACAATCGAGTGGATATTGTGGAGCAGGGCTACGATCTGGCCTTTCGGATCGGGGCATTACCCTCGTCTAGCTTGGTAGCCAGACGTATTGATGACAATCCCGTCATGTTAGTGGCTTCACCGCACTATATCGAGCATTATGGTATGCCTGCAACTCCCGAAGCGTTAAAAGAACATGTGTGTATTCCCTTTGGTAAATTAGCTCATTGGCAGTTTAGAGATAGTCAGCAGCAGTTGCATCAGGTCGTTGTGTCAGGGCCGATCAGTGTGAATTGGGGAGATGCAATTAACGATTTGATCGAATCAGGTATGGGGGTGGGTTTAGCAAACCTGTGGAGAGTGGGACCGTCTCTTAAAGCAGGTCGAATTGTGCCTGTTTTGACGAAATTTCAAGTGTGGCCGGAGACTAAAATCTGGGCAATACATCCAGCATGCCGTACTGTACCTGCGAGGGTCAATGTATTTTTAGATTATGCTGTTGAGAGGATTCGTCGAATTAATCAAGAACGTTATGGTGAAGAGTGGAAGCAGAGTTAAACTCCTGAAAACTTGGCCAAATATCAGGATTTAGCCAAGTCGAATTGATTAAAACTAATGCGCGTGGCCGTCGCCTTTTTTTTGTGCGCCTTCAGCTTTTTTTGGAGTAACTACGTCAAGTAACTCAACTTCGAAGACCAAAACCGAGTTAGCCGGAATCGAAGGACGACTCACTGAGCCATAGGCTAGATCAGCCGGAATCGTTAATTCCCATTTACTACCAATTGGCATCAATTGAAGAGCTTCAACCCAACCTCGAATAACGCCGGTTACAGGGAATTCAGCAGGTTTGTTACGCTTGTAGGAGCTATCGAACTCAGTACCGTCAATTAATGTACCTTTGTAGTGAACACGAACGGTATCGGTTTTAGCAGGCTTTTTGCCTTTGCCTTCTGTTAAGACTTTGTACTGTAAACCGGACTCTAAAGTTTTTACGCCGCTCTTTTTGGCATTTGCAGCAAGAAAAGCATCACCTTTCTTTTTATTTTCTGCAGCAATTTTGGTTTCTTGTTCTTTACGAACTTTTTCCATTTCTTTGGTAAATTCAGTCAAAATTACGCGAACTTCTTCATCAGAAACCGTGCTATTATTTTGCAAACGCTCAAGAAAACCTTTCGCAGCAGCTTCTGCGTCAAACTTAAAGGATGTCATCTCATAACGTTTAATCGTGTTTTGAATATAGCGAGCACTGTTAGAGCCTATGGCATATGAAATGCTTTTAGCATCGGGTTTTTTGGTAGTTTCAGACGCCTTCTCATCAGCTGCCCAAGCGCCTTGCGAGACGAACAACACAAGTGTCGTGGCGAGCTTAAGCCCGAATTTTGCCTTAATCATGGAAAATTTCCCCTTAAATATCACTTTTACTTTATAGATTTCATGAATGTGACAGCGCTAATGCACGACCACGTCTCAAATTTA
Organism: Pseudomonadota bacterium; assembly: GCA_039187085.1. Taxonomy (GTDB): domain Bacteria; phylum Pseudomonadota; class Gammaproteobacteria; order Enterobacterales; family JBCCZV01; genus JBCCZV01. The sequence goes on along the minus strand of JBCCZV010000007.1, from coordinate 24,017 downwards.
AAGCGTCATCTTACTTGGTATTTCTAAGAAACCCAAGTGTTAACATGACGTAAAACTTGAACAAAGTCATGGTTTGCTATCTTTGAGCATTGTGAGACAACAAGCATCCCTGATGGTTCTGTTATAACCTTGTGGAAAGCGCTAAAACGGAAACACTGTCTCATCTTATTTGTACACAAGAAATGCCCAGCAAATCACAATATCCTATGCTAAGTTTATTTTTTAACAGCCAAGTTTTTATCCGAGCTGTTTTCGTGAATCAAGAGATATTCCTAGTAAAAAAGTTGAATTTCTGGCTTTTTATTTCATTTCTTAGGGTTAATAACATGGTATTACGCCTCGTGATAACCAAAATGCTGGTGTTTTTATCAATTACTCTTTTAGGTTGTGAGCAATTTCCCGCTCCTGACAGTGGTACTCAGCGTTCTGCTCGAGGTGTTTATGATTCTGCAATTAGTGACGACGGCCAATATTCTTTGGTGTCTTCGGTCAATCATGGTGTGAGTCTTTGGCGCTTGAGTGATAATGAACGACTTTATGATTGGACCCATGGGGTTTCTGATGCGAAAGGATTTGATAATGAAGCTTTAGATCGCGGAATTTTACATGTCACTATTACACCGGATAATTTTGCAGCAATCACCGCTGAACAGCTTGCTTTTGGGGTGTGGTCCATTCAGGACGGCTCCTCATTAGGATATTGGCAAACGCCAGCCAATATTCGCGCAATTACTGCTTCAAATCGCGCTAGCCGTGTGGCTGTGGCTTTAGCCAATCACACAATTTTATTTGTTAATATGACGACTGGGCGACGTTTGGAAATTACTGGCCATGGTGAAGTTGTTAATGATGTGACATTGTCAGCCAATGGACGCTATTTGTTTTCCGCTGGTAATGACTTTCGAGCCATCTTATGGGACACCAAAGAAGTTAAACCTATTTTTATTTGGGAACACGACAATCGCGTAACAACCGTCGCCTTGAGTGCTGATGGTGCTTATGCCTTTTCAAGCGGGATAAAAGGGGATGCGATTATCTGGGATTTGCGTACTGGAAAACAACACGCCAAATTGAACTTAAAGCGCCGAGAGTATGTGACGAGTTCTGCAAGTTTTTCACCAGATAACCGTTACTTAGCAACCGGCCACGCGGGCCGACATTTAAAACTTTGGGATGTGAATACCGGTAAAAAAGTGGATACCTGGATGGTATCAACACGAGATGCCTGGAAACCAACGGGTGCAATTGTCTATGCTGTGGCTTTCACCCCAGACTCCAAAAAGGTTATTTCGGAGTCATCGAGTGGTTGGGGTGAAACTTGGCGTATATCACACCGTTTGATTGCTAAAAGTGGTCGTTAAAGATGGTTAGCGAAACCAAGCACGTAACTTTGATAAAAAGTTAAGGGGTTTAACGGATGACGCTGAAGCCACGGAGTACTTTAAATTCAGCACTTCATGTAAAGTTTCATTAAAAGTGCTGGCCCATGTAGCATCCTCCAGTTTCAAATGCATACTGTAGTGATATAGGTTTTGTTCAACCAGAAAAGGTGTTGTTAGTGATGTCGGCTGGCTAGTAAAGGATAAAGAGGCCAACATCGTTTGCTCTATGTATTCGGCAGCTAATTCAATATTTTTTAGTTTCTCATTGATATCTGCTTGTGCTTCTACGGCAGAGTCTGAGAAATTTTTGAGCTTATGCCGTAAAGTGCGAAGTGTTTGTACTTTTTTATTCCATTGTTCTGTGGTTTCTTGAATAAATTGATAATCTCTACTCGCAAGCAACCGCTTATTTTCGATGGCTTGCCAAGCACTAAATAACAGAACATTGACGTTAAGCCCGTACTCGTTTTGTAAAAATAAACATTGCTGTTCAATAATTTTATGGGCATAAACACGTAAAGAAAATTTCCAAAAAGGATGTTCAACAAATTGAGGTTGAAGGTCTGCAGCTTGATTCATGGATCTTAGAACTCGTACTCTTTGAAATAACAATGACACAAAACAAAAACTATTCCATTACACCCAATGTTTTTGGTGTTAAACACTTGTATTGTAAGAAGTTTGACAATAAGTGTAGACCATATTCTGATGATATCGACTCTGGATGAAATTGCACGCCGTGTAATGGGAACTCACGATGCTCGATACCCATAATAGTCGATATGCCGCATTCCTTAACATGCGCGGTTATTTTGAATGTAGCGGGCAATGACTCGGATTGGATAGCCAAAGAGTGATATCTCACCACATCAAAGCCAGCAGGTAAATTGTGAAATAAACCTTCTTGTGTATGTGTTAATGACGAAATTTTGCCGTGCATAATAACAGGGGCGCGTTGAATTTTACCGCCAAAAATTTGCGCAATACATTGATGACCCAAGCAAACACCTAGAATTGGAATTCGACGGTAAAAATGCTTGATCGCAGCCAGCGAAATCCCAGACTCAGAGGGATTGCCGGGGCCGGGGGAAATCACCATATACTGAGGTTGCAGTTGCTCTATTGATGACAATGTTATTTTATCATTTTTTTTAACGACAACCTCTTGCCCGAGTTTCGCGAAATATTGTACCAAATTATAAGTAAAAGAATCGTAGTTATCGATCATCAACAACATCAAAATGACCTTTTGAAAACAAATAGAGAAAGGTTAATCGCATTGCCACAAATCAGGTAATTCCGAAAAGCTTTCGATCATATAGTCAGGCGACAAAGCTTTCAACTCTTCTTGCGGTGTATAACCCCATGGACAAGAAACAACAGGAATATGCAAAGAGCGCGCGAAAAGAATATCTACTTCGGAGTCACCAATCATTAATGCTTGTTGACTTAAGCTATTGAAAAAAGATAATGCATGCTTGCCAGGTAAGGGATGTGGTTTTTTTTCGCTGTAAGTATCTCCGCCAACCAAAAGCTCGAAATATTCGGCGAGATCCAAAGAGTCCAGGTTAACCCTAGCAATGGCTTCGGGTTTGTTGGTAATAACCGCTGAACGAATACTTTGGTTTTTTAAATGTTGTAGCATGTCTAAGGTGTGCGGAAAAATAATCGACTTTTCGACACTTTGTGTTTGGTAGTGTTGTAAAAAAACTTGGTGAAATTGTGCAAACTTATCTGCAACAAAGGTTTTGTCGTGTTCTGAGGCAAACATTAGCGCATGCTCTACCAAAACCTGAGATCCTTTGCCTACCCAATTTTTGACGTGTTCAACCGATGCTGTTTTAAGGTCACATTCGCGTAGCATGCTGTTCAAAGCACGCGTAATATCCTGGGCACTATCGATAAGAGTGCCATCTAAATCAAAAAAAATAACGGATGGCTTATTGAGTTTGCTCATAATGGATTCCCGTTAAATTGTTGAATCCGCCAACGCGGTTCGCATTGCATCAATTGTGGTTTGATAATTGTCGCTATTAAAGATAGCTGAACCGGCCACAAAAGTATCGACACCCGATTGCGCGATTTCGGCAATATTCTTAACTGTAACACCCCCATCAATTTGTAAGCGTATGGGTTTATCGATGCGATCTAAGAGTTCACGAGTTTGTTGTGCCTTGTGCTTCATGCCCTGAATAAATTTTTGACCGCCGAAACCTGGGTTTACCGACATAAGGAGAACCATATCCAGTTTTTCAATAACATAGTCTAATACGGATAGGGGAGTGGCTGGATTTAACACTAAGCCTGCTTGACAACCGTGATCCAAAATCAATTGAAGGCTGCGATCGATATGTTTGGATGCTTCGGGATGAAAGGTGATCATGCTCGCCCCGGCTTTTGCAAAATCAACAATTAATGCGTCAACAGGTTCTACCATGAGGTGCACATCGATAGGAGCGTCAATACCAAATTTTCTTAGGCTAGAACAAATCGAAGGTCCAAAAGTTAAATTAGGAACGTAGTGGTTATCCATCACATCAAAGTGTATCCAGTCGGCACCAGCATTAATCACTTGGTTGCATTCTTCTCCTAGACGAGCTAAATCGGCAGCGAGAATCGAAGGGGCAATAACGGCAGGTAAAGTCATAATTTTTAACCTTAAATCATCAAAAAATCGAGCGCAAACAACGAAAGTCTAAATGTGTCTTGAGATAGGTGCAATGAAAAAACATCAACTTAGCTGGAAAGTATAAAAGGGTTTCACGGTTAATCCACAGGAAAGTTTGAGGATAATAATGAGATGGAAGGAAAAACCTATTGCTCTAAAGGTGATTTTCCTGATGCAATATCACTAAATATAGAGAAGAAAAGATGTGTGTGGTTGACGTCAAACCACGCTACGAGCAGCACCTACGATTTTCAAAAGCTGTTGATGCTGTTCGAAAAGTATTTGTTCTTGTTCGCTCAAATCTAATAATGTGTCATTTTGGTGTAGTTCTTGAGCAAGTTTGGCTCGCCAATGATGAGTTGGTGTGGACTCCGTCGTATCAGTATTAACTGGTCTAGCCACTAATTGAATCATCGTTTACCTCCAGCACAAAACTTGCTTATAAAATAAGCTTACCACAGAAAGATGAAGAAACTATGGATGCTGGTCACTGATTTTTTCACTTCTGTCACTGCTTTTTGAAAATTAATATCGGATATCAGAAAACAACACATTTTTTGATATTGTTGCTACGTGGTGCTTTCACGAGCACAATCTTTTCCCAGCAATCTGTGAATCATTAAATGGGCGATCCTCCACAATTTTTCATGTACAATTGCCAGCAATATCCGGCATGAGGAAGGTATGGTAAAAAAACTGTCACAGTTTGTTGTTCATCAAGCAGAGCAATCTCCCCATCATACAGCTATTGGTTATAAAAAAACCGTTATTACTTACGGCCAGCTGCGTCATGCCATGAATAATTTTGCGGGTTTTTTAAAGGGTATTATTGCTGAAGGCGCCTGTGTGGGTATTTACCTGCCAAAAACCCCGGAAAGCGTCACAGCGATTTTGGGAACTAATCACGCAAGCCGTGTTTTTGTGCCGATTAATCCTCTGCTCAAACCTCAGCAAGTGGGTTTTATCGTGGATAACTGCGATATGCGCGTCTTAGTCTCAACGCGAGAACGAGCCAAGCGTTTATTGTCCGAAATATCCCTACCCACACTACAACATGTCATTATTACGGATGATTTTGAAGAGGCGATATTTTTAGACTGCGCTTTAACCATTCACTCTTGGTCAGAAATCCATCAAAAACATACCCGTGTCGGTGCAGAGGTTGATTCGCATTGTTCATCCACAGAACTTGCAGCCCTCTTGTACACCTCGGGAAGCAGTGGTAAACCCAAAGGAGTGATGCTATCAAACCAGAATTTGGTGGTAGGTGCGTTAAGCGTTAGTCATTACCTTAATAATACGGCTGACGATCGAATTTTGGCCGTTTTACCCTTCAGCTTTGATTATGGGCTAAGCCAGTTGACAACCGCTTTGGCAGTAGGCGCTAGCTTATTCTTGTTAGAGTACTTGCTGCCGCAAGATGTGATTAAAGCTGTGAATAAATTTGAAATAACCGGTTTAGCTGCTGTGCCTCCGCTGTGGATAAAGCTTGCCAATATGTCTTGGCCTCAAGTGTCAACTTTACGCTATTGGACCAACAGTGGCGGTGCGATGCCTGAGACTACCTTACGTGCTTTACAAACAATTTTGCCGGAAACGACCCCTTATTTAATGTACGGTTTAACGGAAGCTTTCCGCTCAACTTATTTAGAACCCAGTAAGTTAGCTACCAAGCCTGATTCGATTGGCCAAGCCATACCTAATGCTAGGGTGAGCATTCGACGAGCTGATGGTAGTGAGGCCGATGTGCATGAAACTGGCGAACTTGTTCATGAAGGCCCCTTGGTCAGCATGGGGTATTGGCAATCTCCTGAGCTGACCCAAGAAAGATTCAAGCCGCTTCCTGGACAAAAAACGCTTGCCGTTTGGTCCGGGGATTTAGCCTATCGTGATACGGAGGGAGATTTATACTTTGTATCCCGCAAGGACGCTATGATCAAAACCAGTGGTTACCGTGTGAGTCCTACAGAGGTTGAAGAGGCGATTTTTCAACATGCAGCGGTGCAGGGTGTTGTGGCATGGGGCGTTAAAGATTTATCCTTAGGGCAAGTGATATGGGTAGCAGTAGATATTCAATCAATCGAGGCGTTGACGCAAATCAAACAGCATAGCTTGCAGGCATTGCCTAGTTACATGCAACCTGTGTGCTGGAATATTGTTTCTCCCATGCCAAGAAATGCCAATGGCAAATTGGATCGCCAAGCGATTATCGCTTCATTCAGTTAAACCAAGTTCCCTTTATCATTAGAGTGTCATTCCATGAATCGTGAAAACACACCACAACATGCCCCTCTTAGCTATGTTAAGCGCAATGCTGAAGGTGAACCGGTTTGGGGTGACTATCGCATCCAGGCTTTATCACAGATTGCTGGACAAACCCCATTTTACGCGTATAGCAGGAATATCATTGCTCAAAAGATTGTTGAGTTGCGCAGCTGTTTGCCGAGTAATCTTCGCTTGCATTACGCGATTAAATCCAATCCTATGCCGAGCTTGGTGAATTGGGTGGCATCTCAGGTTGATGGTTTGGATGTCACCTCTTGCAAAGAACTACAGCTAGCGCTTGCTAGTGGGATGTCGCCACAAAAAATTTCCATGGCTGGGCCTGCTAAAAGCGATGCGGATCTCACCAGTGCAATTGCGAGTGGCATAACCATTAACGTTGAGTCGCCTCATGAAATCACTCGTATCGATGCGATTGCTCAAAACTTGGGGGTGAATTCAGTATCAGTGGCCTACCGCCTCAACCCTGATTTTCTTTTAAAATCATCAGGCATGAAGATGGGCGGCGGTGCTCAGCAATTTGGTACAGACGTCGAGCAAATTGAGCAATTGAATGCACAATTGACAGAGCGCATACAGCTCGATGGCTTACATATATTTACAGGTTCACAAAATTTAAAAGCAGAAAATTTAGCCGAAGCTCACCAGAAAATTTTTGAGTTGGTTGACCGTTTATTGCAGCAATATTCGTGGTCTTTACATAAAATTAATATTGGCGGTGGGTTTGGGATTCCTTATTTCCCAGGCGAAAGCCCATTGGATTTAAACTATGTCGGCGATAACCTCAAATCCTTATGTGCAACGTATCCGCGTATTGCAAACACCCAACCTATTGTGGAATTGGGCCGCTATATTGTCGGTGAGTCCGGTATCTATGTCAGCCGTGTTGTTGATAAGAAAGTTTCCAGGGGTGAAACATTTTTAATGGTCGATGGTGGGCTACATCATCACTTGGCAGCGACAGGAAACTTTGGACAGGTTTTACGTAAAAATTATCCTTGCGAAATCGTTTCTTTGTTGCCCAAGGCTTTGAAAGAAAAAGTGAATGTTGTTGGTCCTCTTTGTACTCCCTTAGATTTGCTCGCCAAGAATATGGTATTAACCTCTGCAGAGATTAATGATTTTTTTGTCGTTTATCAGTCTGGAGCCTATGGTTATAGCTCCAGCCCTCATCTATTTTTAAGTCATCCTAATGCGGTGGAACTTTTGGTGTGAACCGCGGAGTGTTTTGACAACACGTTGTTATTCGTCGAAATAGACACGAAACAATCAACAAAGTAACAGGAATATCTTGCCATAAAAAATATGGTTCAATATAGGTTTAGTATGTTAGAAACAATCAATATGGTCAGTGCGCGTGCGGTACGCTGGCTTTTACATCCTTTTATCAAAATGACAGTTCTGCCGGATAGTCCCGCCGACAAGTTAACGATTAATGCGAATGAATCCGTGGTCTATGTCATGCGCTCACGTTCCTATATTCATATCGCTTTATTAGTACATTACTGTAAAAAACTGAACTTACCTAGTCCTTTACAAAATGATGGGAAGCGACATTTTGTGTTTTTGTCAAAACCCTTTGGTTTTTTCAATCGTAATGCCAAATTACCCGTACATGAAGAGCGTTTGCGTGCTTTTATTGGCGAACAAAAAAATCATGAAAATCATCGGGTACAATTTATTCCTGTGTCTTTTTATTGGGGAAGAAATCCTGGTCGGGAAAATTCGGTGTGGCGTTTATTGTTTTCCGATAAAGAAACCGCGACCTTATTTCAACGAATTTTCATTATTTTGCTACAAGGTAGAAATAGTTTTTTAAACTTTGGCGAGCCGGTGGATTTAACAGAAATCGTTAAAAAAGGTAGTGTGGAAGCGAATGCCAGAAAAGTGGCACGAGTGTGTCGAGTGTATTTTCATCGTCAACGTATTGCGGCTATGGGACCAGAGGTTTCACAACGTAAAGTCTTATTACGATCCATCTTGGCATCGGACGCAGTAAAAGCAGCAATAAAGCGCGAAATGTCAACAAAAAATCTCACCTTTAATGAAGCAAAAGGTCAGGCAAGAAAACATTTTTATGAAGTTTCTGCGGATTATAACTATGTTACCATTCGATTTTTTGCACACTTTTTATCATGGCTCTGGAATCGGCTATACCGTGGTATCGAAGTGCACAATCAAGAAAAACTCCGAGAAGTAGCAGGAGAGCACGAACTGGTTTTTGTACCATCTCATCGTAGCCACATGGATTATTTATTGATGTCCTATGTGCTCTATCATGAAGGGTTAATGATTCCTCATATTGCAGCAGGTATCAATTTAAATTTTTGGCCGGTGGGTCGTTATCTTAGACAGTCGGGTGCTTTTTTCATGCGTCGATCGTTCCGTGGTAATAAGTTGTACACCGCCGTATTTAATGAGTATTTGCATTCTTTATTTGATAAAGGTTATTCGGTTGAATACTTTGTTGAAGGTGGTCGTAGCCGAACCGGTAAGTTATTACAACCTAAAACTGGTATGTTAGCCATGACACTGCAAAGCGCTCTACAAGGCACGCGCAAACCTGTATTATTTGTACCTGTATACATTGGCTATGACAATGTTGTTGAAGTGAAAAGTTACTATCGAGAGTTGTTGGGCGATCAAAAACAAAAGGAGTCTGTTGGGCAGTTGTTGGGTATGCGTAAAGCCTTAAAACGCTCTTATGGAAAAGTGCAAGTTAGCTTTGGCAAACCCTTAAGCTTGTTGCAGTTCGTTCAACAAGAAGTCAAAGATTTTGAACCTGTAAAAATGCAGTTTGATGAAAAACCTGTTTGGTTTACCCAATTGGTTTCTTCGTTAGCGAAAAAAATTATGGGGCGTATTAATCAAGCTGCTTCAGCATCCAGCGCTGGTTTAATCAGTATGGTGCTTCTCGATATGCCGCGCTATGGTATGGATAAATTGGAGTTACAGAACCAATTAGGTTTCTACTTAAAATTATTAAAAAAAGTGCCTTACTCCGATCATACCATTATTAATTTTGATCATGCTGATTCTGTCATCGAACAAGCCAAAGATGTTGGGGCTTTACAATCAGCACCCCATCCATTAGGAGAAATTCTTTTTCTCTCTCCAAAAGATGCGGTTCATATGAATTATTATCGTGCTAATATACTGCATTTGTTTTGTGTACCTTCATTAGTTGCGGCTTGTTTCGTCAATAAAGAACAATTAACGCTAGATGAAATTCTGAATAAAATTGAAAAAATGTATCCATTTTTTCAGGCAGATTTATTTTTACCCTGGGATAATCAAGCACTGACCAATATCATAAAAGCTCTGCTTAACGAATTTATTTATAACGAACTCATCACTTTTAAAGATGCTGTTTATCGGTGTCGTCCTGCTGCTTCGTTTGAGTCGATCCGATTACATCGTTTAGCTAAATTAGTCATGCCTTCTTTGCAAAAATACGCAATTACTTTGTCATTACTTTCGCGTGCAGAAGATAGCATAGAGCGTAAAAGTCTTGAAAAACAATCACAAAATGCTGCACAACGTATTTCAATTTTACACGCAGCCAATAATCCGATGGATTATGATAAAGAAAGCTTCAAACAATTGATTACTTGGTTGAAAGATTTCGAGTTTGTCAAAGCGCAAGGCACACAGTTAATACCACAAGAGGCTTTGGAAAGTTTGAAAGACAATGTATTCGAGTTGTTAACTGTTGATGTGGCGCAGTCGATTCATCTGGTGCTACGTGATTGAGCCATCTATGCGAGATAAACTTTATACCATTATCCTTAATTATCTAGGCTAGATATAATTATCTAAATAGCATAATTTAGGGATAAACTGATGTTGTATTTTTCGAGGCGTTATTGGGTTAATCCGTTTTTTCAAATCTTTAACATTCGAGAAACGAAGGTAATCTCATCATTAAGATTTACCTTCGATAATATCTAAAATGTCTGAAAATAGCTGAGCGCGAGGTAAGTTTGCAGCCAATAGTTTGGGGGCGACGGCAGCGACCATATCAAAGGAACCACTAAGAAACACATCGAATTCAGATAAATCTGGGTACTGACGAATCGCTTCCTCATGGACAAAACCTGTGGCACCATTCCAACCGGTTGCTGGTTCGGAAATCACAGGCGTGTAAGAAAAAGTTGGAACGTATTTATCCCAACGCTTTACCAAAGTTTCGGTATACAAGAGTTCGGGCGAGCGGGCTCCCCAAAACAGGTGAATATCACGATCTCTTTGTACGGAAAGACTGGATTCAATAATGGATTTCATCGGTGCAAATCCAGTGCCTCCTGCAATTAACAGCATAGGTCTTTCCGTTGAACGCGTTAAAGTGGCTTGACCAAAAGCCAGTTCAATGTCAACGCTAGCATTGAGCTGTAGTGTAGCAACCATTGAGTCTGAAGCTGCGTTTCCGGGTGATATACCGATATGCAGCTCAATGAGACGCTCATTTTCAGGACCGCTAGCGATGGATAATGGAATTTTGGCCTCTCCGACAAGTAAATTAAGATATTGTCCGGCTTCAAAATTAAAATCATTCGATTGAGGTGCTAGGCGCACAATCAGAATTTCATCAGTAACGGTTTGCACACTACTTACTTGGCAATTCACGTGGAAACTTGACTCAACAATAGGTTCGTATTCAATTTCTAAATCAGATTTGGGCTTGGAGGAGCATAAAAGTGTTTCGCCATCATTTAAGTATCGAGCAGCGGGTAAACCTTCGAGTAGATCCCAGTCACCATTGAGAATTTTAGCGCGACAAGTGCCGCACTCACCCTGGGCACACTGATAGGGTAGAGGAATACCTGAACGTAGCGCCGCTTCTAAAATTGTTTCATCTTCCCGTACATCAAAATGTGTTTTGGTTGGAGAAAGGGTGACTTGGTAACTACTCATTAATGTTTAAACTCTTTGCTTATGAATCAATTTTTAAGGATGGCCAAAGGTCGTCAACACGTTGTTTAACGTCGGCATCCATAACCAATGCCTCTCCCCATTCACGTTGGGTTTCTCCTGGCCACTTATTGGTAGCATCAATACCACATTTGGAGCCTAGCCCAGAAACAGGTGAAGCAAAATCAAGATAGTCGATTGGTGTGTTATCAACAAGTGTAATATCTCGAGTGGGATCGGTGCGGGTCGTTATTGCCCAGATCACATCTTTCCAGTCACGAGTATTAATGTCGTCATCCACCACTATCACATATTTAGTGTACATGAATTGGCGTAAAAAAGACCAAACGCCCATCATAACTCTTTTCGCATGACCGGGATATTGTTTTTTCATTGACACCACTGCTAAGCGGTATGAGCAACCCTCTGGTGGTAAATAAAAATCAATGATTTCGGGGAATTGTTTTTGCAAAATTGGAACGAAAACTTCGTTTAACGCTTCGCCTAAAACGGCGGGTTCGTCAGGAGGCCTACCTGTGTACGTAGAGTGGTAAATAGGCTTTTTGCGTTGAGTGATTTTCTCTATAGTAAAAACAGGAAAAGACTCCACTTCGTTGTAATAGCCTGTGTGATCACCAAAAGGTCCTTCGGGTGCCATATCATCGGGATAGATATAGCCTTCCAACACAATTTCAGCGCTTGATGGTACTTGTAAATCCACAGATTGACATTTAACGACTTCTGTTTTGGAGCCACGTAATAAGCCTGCAAAACCATATTCTGAGAGTGTGTCAGGAACGGGTGTAACCGCACCCAGTATTGTGGCAGGATCAGCGCCTAATGCCACAGCGATAGGGAAAGGTTCTCCAGGGTACTTTTCTTGCCATGCCTTGAAATCTAAAGCCCCTCCTCGGTGTGCTAACCAGCGCATGATAACACGATTTTTACCAATGACTTGTTGGCGATAAATACCGAGGTTTTGGCGTTTTTTACCCGGTCCTTTCGTCACCACTAATCCCCAGGTAATTAAAGGCCCTGCATCTCCAGGCCAGCAGGTTTGTACTGGGATTTTTGATAAATCAATAGCTTCTTTTTCGATAACCATTTCTTGGCAAGGGGCTTTACTAACCACTCTCGGTGCCATGTTGAGCACCTGTTTAAAAATCGGTATCTTGCTCCAGGCGTCTTTTAAGCTTTGGGGTGGCTCTGGCTCTTTTAAAAAAGCAAGCAATTTGCCAACTTCGCGTAACTGAGAAACCGACTCTTGTCCCATACCTAAGGCAACTCTCTCAGGCGTGCCGAATAAATTAGCCAATACGGGTATATCAAAACCTTTGGGATTCTCAAAAAATATGGCGGGCCCTTTGGCTTTTAGCACACGATCGCAGATTTCAGTCATCTCGAAAGCAGGATCAACCGGCACTGAAACACGCTTCAGTTGCCCTTTGTTTTCAAGGAGTTTGATAAAATCTCTTAAGTCGCTATACATCCTGACATTCTCTTTCTAATAATAGGTTTTAGGTAAGAACTCGTTAACGAGTGATTGGAAATAAGCAGCGGGTGCAAACTTGTCATTCTGATGGTTTAGTGATTTCTTAGTAGATGCTCTTGCTATGAATCATCAGCGCAGTTGAATACGAAAAGCTATTCGTATTCGATCGCATCAAGTTTTAAAAATGTGTGTGTGTCTTGCTAAAAATCGTTTCTAATGAAAGAAAACGTATAGCAAGACCAAAAAATCTAGATGCAATTAGAATAAGACATTACTGTCTTTTCATGGAATCAAAGAACTCATCGTTGGTTTTGACCAAAGAGAGTTTGTCGACCAAAAACTCCATAGCATCTAACTCTGTCATAGGGTGAAGAATTTTTCGTAAAATCCACATCTTCTGTAACTCATCAGGCGATGTGAGTAAATCTTCCCGGCGAGTACCGGAACGATTAAAGTCAATAGCAGGAAAGATGCGCTTTTCAGCAATTTTACGATTTAAATGTAATTCTTGATTGCCTGTTCCTTTAAACTCTTCGAAAATGACTTCGTCCATTTTGGAGCCTGTATCAATTAAGGCCGTTGCAATAATCGTTAAGCTCCCACCCTCTTCAATATTACGGGCTGCACCAAAGAAACGTTTAGGTTTCTGTAAAGCATTGGCATCGACACCACCCGTAAGTACCTTACCTGATGATGGAATAACGGTGTTATAAGCACGCGCCAAACGCGTAATGGAGTCGAGTAAAACGACGACATCTTTTTTGTGTTCAACTAAACGTTTCGCTTTTTCCAAGACCATTTCGGCCACTTGTACGTGACGACTGGCTGGCTCGTCAAAGGTTGAGGCCACGACTTCACCACGCACAGAGCGACGCATTTCCGTAACTTCTTCCGGACGTTCATCAATTAATAAAACAATTAATTGACACTCGGGATGATTGGAGGTGATGGCTTGTGCAATGTTTTGCAGCATCACGGTTTTACCGGCCTTGGGTGGTGAGACTATTAATGCACGTTGACCTTTACCGATGGGAGCGGCTAAATCAATAACACGAGCTGTGATGTCTTCAGTGCTACCGTTGCCGCGCTGCATAGCGAGACGCTGTGTTGGGTGCAACGGTGTTAAGTTCTCAAATAATAATTTGCTTTTGGCATTTTCAGGTCGGTCAAAGTTAACTTCCTGTACCTTGAGCATGGCAAAGTAACGTTCACCTTCTTTAGGTGGACGAATTTTGCCAGAGATTGAGTCTCCCGTTCTTAAATTGAAACGACGAATTTGGCTGGGTGATACATAAATATCGTCGGGTCCCGCAAGATAGGAACTATCCGCCGAACGTAAAAATCCGAATCCATCCGGTAAAATTTCTAAAACGCCGTCGCCAAAAATATCTTCGCCGCTTTTAGCGTGGGCTTTTAATATTGCGAAAATGATGTCTTGTTTGCGCGCACGCGCGGTTTGTTCTAATCCCAGCTCTTGTGCTAGTTCGGCAAGTTCACTAGGGCTTTTTTGTTTCAATTCAGTAAGATTCATAGGCCATGAAATTTGTGATAGGTTAAAAAAATGTGAAAAATATAATTAGATATTTAACAGGAAAACATTTAGGTAAAAATAGAAACCGTGTAATACAATCCATTCGACTTCAGTGACTCAGTCGAAACCAACAACTCAACATAGCGAATATTTCACAATATTCAATGCCAGTTGGTAGTAACGGTAAAGAGCTCAACACTCAGGAATAATGTTAAAGGAGAGGTCGAATCTTGCTCAAAGAATCAGTTTTAAAGTTAGCATCAAACTGGACTCGGGTCCAGTTTTTAATGCAATTGGAGTTGATTTGCGGCGAACTTTACAGGTTGCTATCGATGAAGGCAGCGAGTTGTGATTTAGAAAGCGCTCCAACTTTGGTTGCTTCAACATTGCCACCTTTAAATAACATCAATGTTGGTATACCACGAACGCCGTATTGCGAAGGCGTATTACTGTTTTCATCGATATTAATTTTGGCAACTTTAAGCTTACCTTCATATTCAGTTGCAATTTCGTCAAGAACTGGGGCAATCATTTTACATGGACCACACCATTCTGCCCAATAGTCAACCAATACCGGCTCACTCGATTTTAGTACTTTCTCTTCAAACGTATCATCGGACAGATGAATGATCTTATCACTCATTGATATCTCCTAATTACCATTAATTGGCAACCTGTGTTGTGTAGGGCTTTGACAATTTGCCTCACTAAGCTGTAGGATGAACCACAACCAGTAAAACAATGGTTCGCATAAAAATTACTATTATGCGTTCATTATGGTTATAAAAGGTTACCACCATAATGGATTATTGTTGATAAAGCCTTGCTTCATCACACAATATTTATGTTGCTAACTTTAACACAGGTTCGATTAACATTAATAACATAAGTTGCGCGTTGCAGGTAAATAACCGACTCAGCACTTATTGTGTTATTTGAAAATAATCCCAATCAGATTGCAAGAAAAAACTCGAACATTGAGATTGTATGACTGAAAAACATTTAACTAACGTCACATTCAAGGAATTGGGGCTTGCTGAGCCATTAATCAAGGCCCTCGATGCTAAAGGTTTCCAATACTGTACGCCGATACAAGCCAAAGCACTTCCTTATTTACTCAATAATCAAGACGTTGCAGGACAAGCCCAAACGGGAACCGGTAAAACCGCGACTTTCCTATTGGCATTACTTCACGATTTAATCACATTACCTGAAATCGCTGGTCGAAAACCCTACGAACCCAGGGCTTTAATTTTAGCGCCTACGCGTGAACTGGCGGTTCAAATATACGAGGATGCCAAAGAGCTCACTCAGTTCACAGATTTCAAATTGGGTATCGTTTACGGTGGAGCCGACTATCAAAAGCAAAAAGACCAGTTTGATAGCGGTGTTGATATATTGATCGGCACTACGGGTAGAGTCATCGATTATTTTAAACAAAATGTGTTCTTCCTTAGCGGTATCGATGCCGTGGTTTTGGATGAAGCAGACAGAATGTTTGATTTAGGGTTTATCCAAGACATTCGTTATTTGTACCGACGAATGCCGCCGCCCAACGATCGATTAAACATGTTGTTCTCAGCGACCTTATCGCATCGCGTGCAAGAGCTAGCTTATGAGCATATGAATAATCCTCAACACGTTCATGTTCAGCCTGAACAAGTGACAGCTGAAGCCATTGAACAGTCGATATTTTACCCCAGTAATAATGAAAAGTTACCTCTACTCGTGGGGTTGATACAAAAAGCTCAACCGGAAAAAGCCATCATCTTTACCAATACCAAGCGTGATGCAGAAATGGTGCATTGTTGTTTAGCAGGCAACGACTTTTCTTCAGCTTTATTAACGGGTGATGTTCCGCAAAAAAAGCGGCTAGCCTTACTTAAAAAAATCAAAAGTGGCGAGGTAAAGTTTTTGGTGGCTACTGATGTGGCTGCGCGTGGCTTGCATATTGATGAAGTATCGCATGTCTATAACTTTGATTTGCCTGATGATGCGGAAGATTTTGTCCATCGTATTGGCCGAACCGCACGAGCAGGTGCCAAAGGAGCTGCAGTCAGTTTTGCTTGCGAAGACAATGCCGTACATTTACCAGAAATCGAAACATTAATTGGGTTTACATTACCGAAGCAAGATATTGATGGGTCTTTACTTGCAGAGCTCAAACCATCCATTAAATTGAATACAGTGAGAAACTCAAACCATTCCAATAATCGACGGCGTTCAAACAACACACGTAGACCTCGACGCCGACCTAGTGCCAAACCTCAGTCATGAATTTAGCGGTATTATGAATAAACCTGATGAAAACGAGTTACAAAAGGAAATTATTGCTGCTGTTGATTTAGGCTCTAACAGCTTTCATTTGGTTGTTGCTCAAAATATTGGTCACGAGATCACGCTTATCGATCGACTGAAAGAAAAAGTGCAGCTAGGAAAAGGGTTAACGATTGATAATTATTTAACGCAAGAAGCTATAGATCGTGGTCTTGCTTGCTTGCAACGTTTTAGTAATAAGCTGGATTCCTACCGTGTATCAAGAATTCGTGCTGTTGGTACTAATACATTAAGAGTGGCTAAGAATCGTATTGCTTTTCTAGATGCAGCGCTGCACATTTTTCCTGAACCGATTAATATTATTGCGGGCCGAGAAGAAGCGCGTTTGATTTATAATGGTGTGCGTCACTCTGGGCATGGCCACGTACCCAGTTTAGTGATTGATATTGGCGGCGGCAGTACCGAAATTATTTTAGGTGTCGAGGATACTATTAATTGCCTTGATAGCTTGCATATGGGATGTGTGGTTTATCAAAGTCGGTATTTTTCTGGAACAAGTATTTCTCAACAGAACTTTAATCAAGCGGTAACCGCGGCTTCATTAGAGCTCTTACCAATCATTGAACAGTATAAACAACAAGGCTGGCAGAAAGTGATTGGGACTTCCGGTACCATTCAATCCATTAGTAATATTTTTGCTAGCCAGGGCTCTTTTGATGGTTTTATTACTCTCAGTAAGCTATACGAATTACGCGATCAACTTGTCGCTTTTGCTGATATCGATTATGTCAATATTGATGGCATTTGTAGTGATCGAAAGAGTATTTTGCCGGCTGGGTTAGCCATTTTAGTTGCCTTATTTGAAGCTTTAGATATAGAAAAAATGACAGTTTGTGATGCGGCCTTACGCGAAGGCCTATTGTATGAAATGATTGATGCTGAAAATCATGTAGCAATTCGCGAAAGTAGTGTAGAACGTTTAATAAGACAATTTCATATCGATATTCAACAAGCGCAACGTGTTGAGCAAACGGTACTTCATGCTTTTGATCAAGTTCGTGATGTCTGGGAATTCGATGAAGATGCGAAACAACTTTTAGTCTATGCCGCTAAATTACATGAAACAGGACAGCTGGTTAGTGTCAGTCATATCCATAAACACAGTGCTTATATTCTGAAAAATGCGGATCTACCTGGCTTCAATCAAACGCAAAAACTCTTGATTTCAAGCTTGGTTCGAGGGTCTCGTCGCAAATTTCCTTTCGATCTGTTTGATAAATTACCATCGAGTAAACGCGAAGTGTGTATGCGACTTTGTCGACTATTACGTTTAGCTGTTGTGATTCATCATGCGAGAATTGATGGTGTGGTGAATGATTTTAGTCTTTGTGCTAAAGATAACAGTCTAAGTTTGACTTTATCGCCAAAATTGACTGCAAGCTTCAAATTATTGTTACCGGATTTAATGCAAGAAAGAAAATATATGGAAAGTGTTGGCTTTGGTTTCAGCGTGCATGTTGAGGAGAAGCAGGCAGACTTTTCTGTTTAAATCTGTCTGCGTGCTTTCTTTACAGTTGATTACGTTCTTGTAAAAGCAGTGTTTGCGCTGCACGTTTGGTTTCATCCGGTTGCGGGCTCATCTTCTGATATTCGCCATCCTCTTGTAACTCCCAAGCAGCGACATTATCATCAATATGCGCTAGCAGCCCATACTTGATCACCCATTGTCGTTTTTTGGGATCTTCGATAGGGAAACAGACTTCAACACGTTTATATAAATTACGTTCCATCCAATCAGCACTTGAACAGTACAAATCTTCTTTGGCGTCGTTATAAAAATAGAAAATTCGTGTGTGTTCTAAGAACCGGCCAACAATAGATAGTACGCGAATATTTTCTGATATACCGGGAACGCCAGGGCGCAAACAACAAATGCCGCGAATAATTAAATCAATCTTTACGCCAGCTTTTGATGCTAAATAGAGAGCATTAATCAGACGTCTATCGGTTAAAGAATTCATCTTGAGGATAATTCTTGCGGCCTTTCCGGCTTTGGCATTGGTTACTTCTCTTTCGATAAAATCACGCATGCGTTTATGCAAAGTGAATGGCGATTGCAATAGCTTGCTTAATTTTATCGCTTTACCCATCCCCGTGAGCTGTTGAAAAACTTTATGTACATCTTCACCGATCACAGAATCGGCTGTCATTAACCCCATATCGGTGTAGAGTTTAGCCGTACCGGAATGGTAATTTCCCGTCCCTAAATGCACGTATCGAACAAGTTTATTGCCTTCTCGCCTAACAATCATGACCATTTTGGCGTGGGTTTTGTGGCCAATAACGCCATAAACGACCTGCGCGCCAGCATCCTGTAACTGAGTGGCGACTTCGATATTTCCCTGTTCATCAAATCGCGCGCGCAACTCGACCACTGCAGTGACTTCTTTACCGGAACGTGCTGCATTGAGCAAAGCGCGTACCATTTCCGAGTTGTTTCCGGAGCGATAAAAAGTTTGTTTAATAGCGAGAACATCGGGATCGGCCGCCGCCGCTTTCACAAAATCGATAACTGGCTGAAAACTGTCGTAAGGATGGAACAATAAAATATCTTTTTGTTTAAGGGCATCAAAAATCAGACGCCCTCGACGTAAAGGAGCAGGAATGTTGGGTGCAAATGGTTTAAAACTAAGATCAGGTCGAGTAACTAAACCCAGAAATTGAAACAGGCGATTTAAATTAACGGGTCCATTGGTTTGATAGAGTTCATGGGGTTCAAGTTGGCATTTTTGCAACAAAAAATCTTGGATGTGTTGTGGACAATTATCTGCGACTTCAAGTCGAACCGATGCGCCAAAATCGCGTTTTTTCAGCTTGGTTTTTAGTGCTGTAGCTAAATCTTCAACTTCTTCTTCATCGACCCAGAGATCGCTATCGCGTGTTAGTCGAAACTGATAACACCCTTTAACTGACATACCAGGGAATAGCGCTGAAGCATGGGTATGAATGATGGCAGATAACAAAACAAAGTGATCCCCTTCACCACTAATGTCACCGGGAATTTTAAAAATGCGTGGTAGTGAGCGTGGCATATGCACCACCGCTAAACCGCTGTCACGACCAAAAGCATCTTTACCATCTAACTCGATAATGAAGTGTAAACTTTTGTTGATAAGTTGTGGGAAAGGATGTGCTAGATCTAAGCCGATAGGACTCAATACCGGCATGACTTCGCTGTGAAATAATTGAGCGACCCAAGCGCTTTGTTGCTCCGTCCATTCTGAACGACGTGAAAAATGGATATGCTCTTGTGATAAAAGGGGAAGAAGCACGTCATTAAAAACACGGTAAGTCTCTTCGACTAAGTCATGACAAATGGTATGAATCTTGGAGAGGATTTCTTCAGGCTCTAATCCATCAGCCTCGCTATAGCCAGACTGCCTTAAAACTTTTTGTTTCAGACCAGAAACGCGTACTTCAAAAAATTCATCCAAATTACTGGAACAGATGAAAATAAACTTCATGCGTTCGAGTAATGGCAAAGATTCGTCTAATGCCAATTGCAGGACACGATGATTGAACTTCAGTAAGCTCAATTCACGATTAATAAAGAGTTCGGTTTTGTTAGAACTCAAATCGTCTTTCTCCATTTCATTTTTTGAGCCCTTGTTATCGGAGTTCGCTCCTTTAGAAGCGATAATATCACTCACAATACGCTCTCCTTATATAAAGAATAGTGTTTTTATGAAGATTGAAGCCATTGTGCCACTTGTTTAGCGTAATAGGTCAGAATGGCATCACCACCTGCGCGTTTAACACTGAGCATGGTTTCCATGACTACGGCTTGCTCCTGAATCCAACCTTTTTCTGCAGCAGCTTTCAGCATGGCATACTCGCCGCTGACATGATAAACAAAAGTCGGTACAGCGAGTTCAGTTTTTATACGATGGACGATATCTAAGTAAGGTATGCCAGGTTTTACCATCACCATATCAGCTCCTTCCTCTATGTCCATGACGGTTTCATGAAGCGCTTCGTCGCTATTGGCAGGATCCATTTGATAGGTGAACTTATCGGCTTTACCCAAGTTAGTTGCAGAACCAACCGCATCACGGAAAGGGCCGTAGTAGTGAGATGCATATTTTGCTGAGTAGGCAAGTATGCGAGTATTGATATGACTTGCTTCTTCCAGTGCTTCACGAATCGCTGCAATACGGCCATCCATCATATCGGATGGAGCGACAATATCTGCTCCAGCATCCGCATGACTTAAAGCTTGGCGGACAAGCACATCGACCGTAATATCGTTGATGACATAACCTTGTTCATCAATAATACCGTCTTGGCCATGAATCGTATAAGGATCCAAAGCAACATCGGTGATAACGCCTAATTGTGGAAATTGTGCTTTTATAGCGCGAATCGCTTTAGGGACCAAACCATTCGCATTGAAGGCTTCATCAGCATTAAGTGATTTGTCGCTTTCAGGAATGACAGGAAATAAAGCAATGGCCGGTATGCCGAGTGCGCATAACGTCTCGCACTCTTGAAGCAGACGATCCACACTTAGGCGTTTGACGCCGGGCATGGAGACAACTTGTTCCTCTTGCCGCTCTCCAGGCAAAACGAATAAAGGATAAATCAAATCATCGACAGTTAGTCGGCTCTCGGCCATTAAGCGTCTTGAGAAAGTATCGAAACGCATGCGGCGCATGCGACGAGCAGGAAAAGTTCCACTCATGATGGCTCCTTATAATAGGTATTATTGTCTCTGGATAAAAATGTTCATCGTCAATTGAAGAGATATGACACCGTTTCTCAGATAGACATTGCGACCCAATCTTGTGGTTTAAGATAGCGCTGATAAAGTTTTTCTTGTTCACTATCTGGGGTCGGTGTAAATTGATAGCGCCATTTCACGGTTGGTGGTAATGACATAAGAATAGATTCAGTGCGCCCACCTGATTGTAATCCGAATAAAGTACCGCGATCGAAAACTAAGTTAAATTCAACATAACGTCCTCTACGATACATTTGGAACTCTTTATCGGATTCGGTGAAAGTTTCGTTTTGGCGTCTTTCAACAATAGGGCGATAGGCGTTGATATAGGCATCACCAATATTTCGCATCATAGCAAAACTTTTCTCAAAGCCAAGCTCATTAAAATCATCGAAGAACAGGCCGCCAATACCACGGTGCTCATCACGATGTTTTAAATAAAAATAGTCATCACACCATTGCTTAAAACGTGGATAAATGTCATCGCCAAAAGGTTTACAGGCCTCTTTTGCCGTTTGATGCCAGGCAATGCAGTCTTCGTCAAAGCCAAAGTAAGGCGTTAAATCAAAACCACCACCAAACCACCAAACCGGCTCTTCACCTTCTTTTTCTGCGATAAAGAACCTTACGTTAGCATGTGAAGTTGGAATTTTTGGGTTGTTAGGGTGAATAACTAAGGAAACACCCATGGCTTCAAAACTGCGCCCAGCGAGTTCTGGTCGGCTAGCGCTGGCAGATGGTGGTAATTGATTGCCATAAACATGGGAAAAATTCACCCCACCTTTTTCGAAGAGCCGTCCATTTTCAATAACACGAGAAATACCACCACCGCCTTCAGGGCGATCCCATTTATCTGTTATAAAGCTTTCTTTGCCATCTAATTTCTCTAATTGACAGCAAATATCGTTTTGGAGAGCGAGTAAATAGTTTTTGACTTGCTCTTGGTGACTTTTCGCCAATGTATATCTCCTATGTCATGATTTACGTTTTAACAGTCGTGTTTATTGTTTTATTCAGCCATTAAAAAATTCAAGCTCATTACACTAAATTTACTGCAGAATGCGTGACAAAGAGGTGATCACTATCAATAGTTCAGTATAAAATGGTTTAGCGAATTTTTTCTTCGCTAATAGCATCAGTAATGCTTGATGGTTGTTCCAAACCTAAAGTATCGCCATTGAGAATCAAAAAGTTAGGTGAGTTGCCAAACCAGCGACGACAAGTCAATGCATTGCGTGCTGGTAATTGTCCACTTACATTGGCACTCGTCGATACTAGAGGGAACTTTGCATTTTGGGTTAATTGTTTTACCAATGGATGTTGGGTAACTCGCACGGCGATAGTATCACGTCCCCCGGTTATCCAAGCTGGGGCTTTTGAAGACGCAGGTACAATCCAAGTATTCGCACCTGGCCAGCTGCTAAACACTTTATTCCAATCCAATGGGTAAGAAAAATCGACAAAGGGTGACAGTAAGTCTTGATGTCCTGCAATCAGTATAACCCCTTTGTGCATAGCGCGTTTTTTTATTCGTAATAATTGTAGAAAAGCCTGATAATCCCAGGGGTTACATCCCAAACCCCAAACAGCTTCGGTAGGATACGCGACTACTCCGCCAGAGAATAAATGTTGGGTCGCTTGGCGAATGCTAAAGTATTTTGTATAGGTTATCATTAATCATAATCTCGAAATTAGCGAACGTCATATCATTTTGCACGAAACGCATCTCTATTAATCATTGATTTAGGTTGTTCATATTATGTCTGATACTGCGCCAAGAGCACAACGTGTAAACGTTATGCGAACCATTGCTATGCCCGCTAATACTAATTCCAATGGCGATATTTTTGGGGGATGGATTATGTCTCAAATGGATATTGCTGGAGGTATTTTCGCCAAAGATATAGCAAAGAGCCGTGTAGTCACTGTCGCGGTGGATGCCATGTCATTTCATTTACCGGTTCGGGTGGGGGATATCGTTTCTTGGTATGCCAGTTTAGTGAAAATTGGTAATACGTCTATCAAAATTCATGTTGAGGTGTGGGTACAAAGGGATTTTCATGAGCAAGAATTTTGTGTTACTGAGGGAATGTTTACTTTTGTCGCCATTGATGAAAAAGGCCAACCGCGAAAAGTATTTAACCCAAAAACTGATGACGTATAAGTAATGTTCAAAATTTGTTCGCGCTGTTTGGAATAGGGTTACATTTAAAAGATTGAGTCACTCATTAAAGTATTTTTCAAAGTTTTTCATTGTCTAGAAAATCACGTTGAACCTTTAAATCGCGCTAAATACACGCCTTACTAAACTACTAAATTTCACAAAGCGTACCCATAGCTCCTTAGTTTTTGTTTAATAAATATCATCAAAGTGGGACATCAGACCATTATCTGGTTTTTGTGCGATTGCAGCATACTATGTCTTGTGAACAAAAAAATGCAATAAGAACATTATCGAATTTATTTGTATTGTTCAAAAAACAAACAGCTTTCTTTCTAGAAAGTCTAGTTTAAGAGAAGTTGTTTAAGTAAAAAGTTGATAATGCAAGATCGTATAATTGAATGGGTTAAAATCGAAAGCAGCCTATTTTAAATAAACAACACATCACGAATATTTCGTAAAAGCGAAAAAAATTTTTTAGCTTTGAGTAGATGTTCATTAATATTTTTTTATGCGTGTTATAAGTTTTATT
>JBCCZV010000006.1:0-58831 GCA_039187085.1 Pseudomonadota bacterium | reverse complement strand
GGTATTAACTAATAATACTTGTTTATTAGCTGTTGCTTCTACATTCGAAAATTTATTCCGAATCATTTCTACTTCACGACGGAACACTTCTTCTTTACCATCTCCAGCAATTAACACGCTATAAATTTCGGGATTTTTTAAAGTACCTTGTGGTATTTTATGCAATATTTTTTGCAAAATTTCCTGTTGTGAGTGATTATATAAAAGCTTTTCTGCCATTTTGACGTCAGAAACTAAGCCTAAATCGTCGCTCTCGATTAAACGTCCATAAGACCATTTACCTCTAAACTTTTTAATTCCATCTAAAGTTTTAAATCGTGTAAACTCCCCTTCACCGTGATATCGACCATTTTTAAATTCACCTTCGTATTTATCTCCACTTGACTCGATAAATATACCTTGACCATTGAACTCGGAATACTCGAACTCGCCAATGTAACTTGAACCCTTCTTACCCTTAAATTCGGCTTGCCCTGTTAAGTAACCACCAACAAAAACGCCTTTGTAGTTACCATTAACTGTAGTTAACTCACCTTCTCCATCAAATTGCCAGTTTTTAAATTCCCCTTCATAACGCGTTTCCCCATTAATATAAGTGCCTTGACCGCTCAACTGTCCTTGTGAAAAAATACCTTCATACGACTCACCAGCTCCATTAACCCAAAAACCTTGACCGTCAAAAATGCCTTTTTTAAACCCTCCCACATAATACCCGCCATTAGGAAATATTAATTTGCCTTCCCCAGAATATTCATCTTCAACAAAGTCACCTTTATAACTTTCGCCATTTTCATAGGTTAAGTTGCCTTTACCATGCATTTTGCCTTTCTGAAATTCTCCTTGATAGGTTTGTGTTTCATAAACCAGAAGACCTGTGCCATCCCATAAGTTTTTCTTGAACTCGCCTTCATAGGTATAAAACTTCGTGGTTTCTATACCTGCACCACTTTTTATACCTTTGACAAAATCACCTTCATAGCGTGTAATATCTAAAAACGTCTCAACACCTGGTCCAGAGAAAAGCCCATCCTTAAACTTTCCTTCAAAGCGATAACCCGTTCCATCACTAAGGCTTCCACTACCATGAAACTTACCCGACTGAAAATCACCTTGATAGATCATGCCATTAGGTAATTTTTCAAAATCACCTATTAATAAACCTGCTTTTGACAATACAAAATAATTACCTAAAAAAAATGATGTTACTGCGGTAAAAACAATCACGATCCATAATTTTTTATTGTGCATTCCACTGTACCTAGAAATTAAAAGCTATCATCATAACGACAAGTCGATTAAAACACTAGGACTAGATATTGTACAAATTTTAAAAATCTGTCAATTTATCATGACAAACATTTGTGTGTAAAAAAAGAAATGGGAAACATATTGAAAAGGATTTTTTGTATATTTTCATCTAAAAAATGATAGCTGAAGACGTTTGATTTAACTCATTCCTCTTAGTATGGTCAAGCAATTTCACGATAATTGTATTCAACTTACCAGGAATAGTGCACTGTATAAGTGATCTCTTTAGTTTCTTTAGCTTCAAGATTTATGGCAAAAACAATTTGATTTACACGAGTTTTTTCATACTTTTGCGAAGACTCCACAATATTCCAGTTGTGCCAACGCGATAAAGGTTCCAATACCTGCACCGTCACAGCTTCTTTTTTCTGATTATTCAAAATGATTTTAAAACTTTCATAAGCTTCTTTTTTTGTTGAGTTTACTTTAAAAGATGTTTGTACTCTATCACCTGTCACATCAAACGTATAACCAAAGAAGAGTTTAATTTCTGACTCTGTTGCCGTATGATCAATTTGATTTTCACCAACAAACTCTAATTGCTTATCATCATCTTGACGATAAAAGCGCACTCGTCCTTTTGGCAATGGCATGCCTAAACCTTGTTGCTTAGCATTTTTAAAAATTCGATAGACACCTACTTTCGTATTATTACCCACACCAAAGTTTCTACCTGTTCTAGGTGCACTATCACGCCAATTGCTGGGTACATTAGGAGAACCTTTATATTCGTAGCGTTTGGTTATATTAATATTTTCTGCTCGTATAAATTCAATTTGTTTTGACGATTTACTATCGAGTGTAATAGGGCGTTGTAACGTGTATAAATGAAATTCATCCAGTGACTTTTCTGTAACCGATGGTGACGAAGCCATATCAGCTACAGCCATCACCTCCTTTCGAAATACCTGTCGAGTATTTTGGGCCAATCGATTGACATCACCTGCCATGAGTTTGACTTTTGCTTGCCTAAATCGGTGAAGCGTATCATTGCGCATAGTAATCCATGCAGTCATTGAAACTTTTGATCCTTGTTGATTTTCTACAAAGTTATAATCAGCCCGCCAACCCAACTTATTAGCAATGTAACTTAATTCTAAAGAGGTTTTTCCAGTGCGAGAGCTATGCAGCTTCCATAAAAGAGCAGGCTTTAAAACAGATTCATTGCTGAGACGAGGAAATAAGGGCGTGCCTGGTAAACCAAAACGTAACTGACCATCAATTTCAATGATAGACTGAGCTTGAGATGCTCTGATGATTTTTCCGGGTTTAATGATTTTGGTATCCCCATGTTGAATTTCGAAGGAAATGGATTTACCTTCGAAATATTTCAACATACGATTTTGGTCAAGTACATCACCGCGATAACCTTGCTCATAAATCTGAATCGTTTGTTTAGGATCCAAACTACGTAACATAACACTTTGCGTTTCAATGGTGTTGGGAATACCTGTGAACTCAATTTCATTGATTTCTTTCGATAACTCTAATTCCAAATTATCGCGTACCACTGCAAAATTACTGTTATAAATGGTCAAGGAAGTTTGCTGGGACCAGGAAGGAGTTATGATAACACTAAAAAAGACTATTTTTTTTAAATAGTCTTGAAAACTACCCCATATT
Organism: Pseudomonadota bacterium; assembly: GCA_039187085.1. Classification (GTDB taxonomy): domain Bacteria; phylum Pseudomonadota; class Gammaproteobacteria; order Enterobacterales; family JBCCZV01; genus JBCCZV01. Next base: position 55,900 of record JBCCZV010000006.1, on the reverse strand, counting down.
CCCATGACTTAATCCTCTACCATCTTACTAGAACAGTATTAATAACCGTCCGCAAATAAAACCAATTGCACGCCTCGAACAGTCCAGGCAGTTTCACCACCATGTGGTAACGGCATTTTAGGGTATTTGAGTTCACCCTTGTCATTGCAAGTATTATTCAAAATATCGCGCATGGTTGCTAAATAACGACTCACAGCGATTTGACTTTCCCAACTACGGTAGGCACTTGGCCATTTAAGGGTCAACTCGCGCGGTCGTGTTCCACCATCCCCGGGTACAGTTCCAATACCAGGGAAAATACCATTGTGTCTTTCATGACCCGCCTCAACCAGGAGAAAATCCAGGCGCCCCGTTAAAGAAGCCGCAACGCGGCTACTCCAAGCGGCTAATGGTAATCTACCCGTTTGCCCTTCTAGAAAAACGGTGGCATAAGATGCTAAGTTTGTCCAGCCACTATTCATTTTTGCGGTAGAGTTAGCTTCAGCTTTTAGTGCAGAGTCAATAACATGGTAAACATTTTCAACGGTTATCTCTCTTTGAGGCACACCATTAAAGTCAAAAACAGCATGAGCTAGTTTGACAGCCATTCGCTTTTCACGATGATTCCATGCTTGTTGCCCCTCAATTTTTTTTGCAAGCAAGACTGTGCGATAAATCAAAGGATCCAAGTAGGAATGTAAAGTAGAGTAATTGATGCGCGGTTTGGGCCAAAATAAACCCTGTAAACGCTGTTCCCAACCACTCACTGACTCCCCCACAGCTTTCCGCTGGTACATGGGCTGGTAAGGGTCATGCTGAATCCATTCTACTAGAGATTTCAAATATTCGACTTCAGAAGCATTTTTTTCTGGAATACTGAGTGGATAAATATCTTCACCAATAATAACTATGCCTGCATCATCAATAACTACAGGAGCGTCATGCGGAGTTTCAATATCGGCTTGTATACGCGCTTCCGCTAACGCTAAATAATAATCTTGAGAGACATAAGGCAAGCTATCCCAATAATCTAGCGCTTGGTCAGTAAGTCGTGCGCCTTCCTCTTCTGTACCTTGAATCGATTGGTAGGGCACAGAGCGTAACAAGGCAGGATTAAGCGTCAAAAAATCAAAATTGGCTTGAGTTTTTGAACGTGCGTGCCAAGGAACCATCAATCGACATAATACTTCAACGGAGAAACGATGGCCCTGGTTGAGCAAATAGTGCAGAGGAGCCTCAATAGAACGTAATGGCATACGCCCTTCTCGCCATTGTAAATGCTCATCAAAACGCTTATACCAGACTTTCCAAGCAGCTATGAAAAGCGCCCGATTTACTTGAAAATTATCAGCATTTGGGAAAATTACAAACATAAGAGCCTTTAAACAGGTGATAATTAAATAGAAATATACGAATTCAGATTACTTATTCTTAAAATAATAATTCCATACTCTAGCAGTTGACAGAAAATTTGTGAACTTAATGTGCTGGAAGAATTCACGGTTAAACTGTTGACCGTTCGACAAAATTGCTCTTAATTCACGTTTTTTTCTAAGTCGTTAGAATATCAAATGAAATTTGCTCCATAAAAGCTATCAACTGTATTAAATCATTGGAAAAATTTCGGACGCTTGGCTTTTTAAATAAGGTGGGAGTTTTACCATAGCCCGCTCAAACGTTGATGATGACAAGTGAAAATCTAGCCATCGCTTCAATTGCGGGTAATGCGCTGTGACAAACCACTGCGGGTCTGCAAAAACAAACTGTCGAATAAAAGGGAAAATAGCCACATCAACGAATGTCTGAGTATCACCGATAAGAAATGATTGGCTTGCCAAGCGCTCTTCCAATTGCAGCAGAAAAACTTCTGCTTTCTGACGGTAAAAATCTCGAGGGCTCTCTGGAAAACGCTCAAAATATTTGTATTTGTCCAACCAAACTTTAAATTCCTTATCATTAGCTGTTACAAGTGTTTGAGCCACTTCTCGTTGTGCTTGATTGTAGGCTAACCACTTGCAGGGATCCTTGGACACTTTTAATGCCCAATACATGACGTCAAGACTTTCATCAATAACCGTTTCAGCATTTAAAACTAATACAGGCACCGTGCCTTTTGGTGAAGCAGCCAGCATTCCATTGGGTTTATTTTTTAGCTCCACTTCCCTTAAAGCCACTTGCAGTCCACAGGATACAATTGCCATACGTGCGCGAATAGCATAAGGACAGCGGCGAAAAGAATAAAGAACGGGCAGTTCAGACGCGAGTCTTTGGCTTGAAATGTGTGAAGTTGTTGTCATAATTTATCGTTTTGTATTCATCATCCAATTTACAAAGAGGTCAGTATGTCTAGCAATGTTAGCAACACTAACGCATTTTTCGATCTGGAGACGGCATTAACAGCCATCGAAAATAAAATATCACAACTGGCCCCCAGATCCAGCATTGCACTTCCTATTACAGAGGCTGATAATCATATCTTGGCAGAAGATATTAAAGCCACTATGCCCGTACCTCCGTTTAACAATTCAGCAATGGACGGTTTTGCCCTGTCATTATCAACCAATCCAGACAGTCAAACTTTTACGCTCGTTGGCGAAGCTTTGGCGGGCAAGCCTTTCACTAAGACGATTGCTCCAAAACAATGTATCCGCATTACAACAGGCGGAGTGTTGCCCACTTGGGCTGATACGGTGGTGATGAAAGAAGATACGACATTCTCGAAAAACACCATGACTCTGATTAGCACACCAGAAATAGGCGCAAACATTCGTAAAAAAGGTTGCGATATTGCTGAAGGTGAAGTGATTCTTCATCAAGGTACGCGCTTAACGCCTGCGATGCTCGGTTTACTCGCCTCATTAGGCATAGCATCTGCGCCTATTGTATCTCCTCTCAAGGTGGCTGTCCTATCCACAGGAGATGAATTACAACCATCTTCTAATCCGTTACAGCCAGGCCAAATTTATGAATCGAATCGCATTACACTTATTACTACGCTACAACGTGCTGGCTTTTCTGTGATAGATCACGGCATCATTCCTGATGATCCTGAGGCTTTACAAACAGCTTTTACTCAAGCGAGTCAATCAGCTGATGTCGTCATTTCTTCGGGAGGCGTATCAGTAGGCGAAGCTGACCATGTTAAAACGATTATTAGCACGATTGGAGAAATCAATTTTTGGAAAATTGCCATCAAACCAGGTAAACCTTTAGCTTTTGGTACAATTAAGAACAAACTCTTCTTCGGACTACCTGGCAACCCTGTTTCAGCGCTGGTTACCTTGTTACAAGTCGTTTTACCAAGTTTGAGGTACTGGCAAGGTGAAAAAGCCAAAAAACCCACCTTAATGGCTATAATCAATCACCCAATACGAAAACGAGCAGGCAGGCTGGATTTTCAACGCGGTATCTACAGAAGAAACGACAAGGGAATATTAGAAGTCGGCACCACAGGCTCTCAAAGTTCTGGAATCTTATCTTCTGTGGCTCGTGCGAATTGCTTCATACCCATACCCCGTGAAAGCACTGGTTTTGCTCAGGGAGAAACGGTAGAAATCATTCCCTTTGATAAGTACCTTATCTAATGTGCAACATTGAATAAAGATCACCTCATTTTACTAGGTGTTAGAATAGCACTCTAATTCCAGTCGCTTTAATGAAAGCGACTAACTTCATTCCTTTGCGTAAATCAAGCTGTTGGAAAGAATATTCAGAAATAAGTGCATGCCATTCCTGCTCATCATGGCGCAGAATCAGTATTCTATGATGGGCGTTCTCATTTTTCTCAAAATCAACCAATATACAAGCAATTTGATTGATCACGCTAAAATGCGGTATTTTTTCCAAACCGATACTGACATCTTGTGCTTCAATCTGGATGCGAACTATCGAACCAACATCACCATTAAAATGCTGAACAGTTAGGTGGCTAGACCCAAATGTCAGTAAGGTTAAACCTTGCTCAGGTATTGATTGAAGAATTTGGCATGCTAAAAATGTTTTTGGTTTTGATAAAACATCATCACGACAATAAGCTCGATTAAGCACGGAAAGTGCGTCACCATGTTGCACTACTTCACCTGCTTTTAACCAAGTCATCGTATCGGCTATTGTAGCAAGCGGCTGCATTTCGTGAGAAACGATTAAAATGGTGAGTTTAGCTTCTTGTTGCAAGCGCTTTAATAAGCGGCACAAACGTCCACTGTTATCATCATCTAAATGTGCAAATGGCTCGTCGAGTAATAAGAGTTGTGGTTGTGCTAAAATCGCTCTAGCTATAGCAACGCGTTGTAATTCACCACCAGAAAGTTGATGGGGAAAATGCTCAGTTAAATGCGTAATACCCAGTTCTATAGATAACGGTTGAAAGTCAATCAACAAAGCTTTTTTATTGTGTCTATTTTTCGCTAACAAGATGTTTTGTTTAACCGTTAAATGCGGTAAACATTGAGCCGTTTGAGCAAGATAACTGATCTGCCGTTTTTCTGGAGCAACCAACAATGTTTTTTCACCTGACCATAACGTATTTTGAAAACCAATTTTTCCACTGTCGGGCTTTTCAAAACCAGAAATTAAACGCAACAGCGATGATTTACCGGCACCAGAAACGCCACTTAAGCCATGAATCTTGCCAATTTTTAAATTCAAGTCAATTGACAGTGCAAAATTGGCGTTATAACGTTTTTTAATGGCGATATCGAGCATTAGCTGTCAGACGATAAGTAAGAAGTAGTAACGTAATTGAAATAAGCAATAGCACCCAGGCCAGACGGTGCGCTTTTTCCATTTGCAGTGTTTCAACGTATTCAAACATCAACATGGAGGCCACTTGCGTTTCCCCTGGAATATTGCCACCAATCATTAAAATAACACCAAACTCACCCAATGTATGAGCAAAACCTAAAATAAAAGCGGCTAATAAAGCCCGTCGATTCATATCGAGCAACAGAATTTTTTTTCGCTCCCACCATGAAATATTGAGTGATTGTAATGTTTGAATCAACTCGGGAGAAATCCATTGAAAAGCACTCACTAATGGACGTAAAACAAAAGGCAAGGAGTAAAGCATCGATGCCAGAACTAAACCCGAAAATGAAAAAACTAAGGTATCACCAAATATTGCCTGCCAAGTTTGACCAAACCAATGATCCTGACTAAAAGCAATCAACAAATAAAACCCCAGAACAGTTGGAGGAAGAACCAAAGGCAAGGTGAGTATGGCTTCAGTGGATTGTGTCCAAACATTGGTACGGCGGCTAATCCACCACGCAAGTGGCAATAACAATACCATCAAGAGCAAGGCTGTGATCGCCGCTAATTGCAAAGACAAGCTTATTGAGGACCAATCAACGGGCGACAAGCCAAACATTTTCAAATTCAACCTATTTCGAGCGTGATTGATAACCAGCCTTAGCGATTAAGGCTTGGCCCACTTTCGACATGACAAATTCGGCAAAGGCTTTTGCAGATGGGTTATCTTGCCGATGTTTAATAATTACCATTTGTTGGCGAATAGCGGGATATTTATCTTGTGGAATTTTTACGTAGCTTTTTTCATCATAAGCTCTTGTTAACACTTGTGACCAAGCGACAAAACCGCAATCGACATTACGTGTGTGTATCATTTGCATGGCTTGCCCAACATTGTTAGCTCTAATCAAACGGGGGTAAGCTTCTGTGGGTAAAGATAAGTCGAGTACTCTTTGGGCTGCTTTACCGTAGGGGGCGAGTTGGGGATGCGCAAAAACCAGTTTTTTACACTGACCTAAACGTTTTGATAAACCGCCTTGAATATTGGGCGATGACCAAAGAACTAGCTTGCCCTCTGCGTAGGTTTTTCGGGAGCCAGGGACTATTTTCTTGGCTCTTTCCAATAAGCGTGGATGCTTTTCATCTGCAGCAAAGAAAAGATGATAAGGAGCCCCTTTTAAAATTTTTTGATAAATAGCACCGGTTGAGCCACTCGTCACTCGAATCTCTTTATCATGTGACTGTGAAGAAGCCATAAAATGAATCAACTTTTGCAGAGGCTGTCTAAAATTAGCGGCTGTAGCAATTAATAATGGCTCAGATTGAGCTTGGGTACTTTTTTCTTTAGGGCTATGCGTTTGTGCAGTCACCGTTGCTACGGTAAAAAATATCAGTAGTGTATTCTTGATAGCACCAACGATTATTTTAGCCAATGCTCTAGTGCCTCACGATCTTTTTCATTAAATTCAACCCAACGCTCACCTATTTCAGTGGTTTCTTTTTTCCAAAAGGGGGCGCGATTTTTTAAAAAGTCCATAATGAATTCGCAGGCATGAAAAGCATCATGGCGGTGTGCGCTGGCAATCCCTACAAATACAATGTTATTACCTAACTCTAGATGCCCTATTCTGTGCACCACGACTACTCTTTCAATTTGCCATCGTTCACGAGCTTTTTCTACAATCGCCTCAATAGCCGATTGTGTCATTGCTGGATAATGCTCAATGAATAATCCGGTAACCGACTGTCCCTGATTATGATTACGTACACGACCAATAAAGTTGACGCAAGCTCCCGCCGATTGAGATGTCAGTTGGTCAAGCAAATCTGCTACGTCAAAATCCTCTTCTTGGATAGTAATCATTAATTTTCAACCTTTATCAAACGATGAATGTACTATTCAATCGCTACACTCAACATGAGTGGTTGATTATCTCGTAGAATGGCTATTTCGAGAATACCTCCTGAAGACCATTCCTGTAACAAATTAATAATTAGTAATCGTTCTTTTACAGAAATAGCGTTTATACTGCTAACCTTATCGCCAGCTTGAAAGCCAAGCTGCGCCATAGGAGAAGTTGGTAACACACGTATAACTTCCCAATGCATTGCATCATCTTCTAAATAACGAGGAATCAACTGGATATCTTTGAGCCATAACATGGGATCGTTGATATAGGCTTGCCAATCATCCTTCGATAAATATGAAATCTTACTGGGTTCCAGCCAATCAAGGCTCGTCGTTGCATTGGATGAAAAGCTCACCAGACAACCCCATAGTCCCCACCATAAAATTTGACTGTAATAAAATCGTTGCAAGTGCATGCTTAAAATACCGCTGATAGAAAAACTTGTAAAACTGTGGCTTCTAGTGTGTAAAGTACGCCTGTTCGAATATCAGTAAAGTTATCATAATCATGAAACACAAAATCGTAACTCACACCTAAAGTCAACGAATCAATATCATATTCTTCAGGCGCTAAAAGCTCATATTCGATGTCAAATCCAATAGAATGCCCAATAAACTGACTTAACTCTTTGTCACGGGATATAAAATTAGTATCCTGAGTCGCATTATCGAAGTAGAAGTTCGCAGCACTCTGTGTGTAAAACCGGTAGCTGGCTTCCAACGTAAAATTATTAATCATTTGCGTCGACAAACTGGCCTCAAACTCATGCGCGTCTATGGCCCAGGTATCGGTAAAAAAACGATAATCGCTGCGAAAAACACTGTCGTTGCCTAAGTAATACAAGTTGGTGAAACTTATTGCATGGCTAGTTCGCGTTTCTGGATAAACTTCTGGTACAGCAGCACAAACGATTTGATCACCAAAAGCGCAGTTTTGCAAAGCGGCACGATAAGGATTAGCCAGATAGCCTTGATCATCCATAAGCTCATACTGTGTATTCAACACCCAACGCGGACTCAGAATTTGCTTCCAAGAAGCTTTGAATTGATGCCGATCAATTTCTTCGTCAAACTCTGTATCAATGCGGCCAACATTGTCAAATCCACGAGCATAGCCCAAGCTGATAACGGTCATACCACCAAAAACTTCTTGCGCTATGGAAAAACCGTAAAGGCTGGATTCATAATCATTTTCGTCACTCGCAATCCAACTCAATGAAATAATGGCATCATCAATTTGATAATCGAACCCTGTATTGATTTCGGTTCGCTGCTCGGTGTAAGCACTGGCTTGCGTAACAGCATCTACCGAAGCATTGGTAATATCATCAATATGAAAGCCCGCTGTGATAGAATAAGTTTGCTCAATATTTTTACGCACAAGTAAAGCAGGTCCGCTGACATCAACACCACCACCCGAGTAGGAATGATAGGAAGCGTCGGCGCGCTCTTCGGGTAACTGAATAGCATTAGCGCTACTCACTGTGAAAAAACTAATAAATACCCCAAATAATAGCTTTTTTTCGCTAATAACAGCCACAGCTACCCCCAGTCAGTGGTACAGCACCACGGGCTGCTTCTCGAGTTTCTCGAACATGATGAGTAAACCGCGTATCAGCTGGATTTTTTATCACTTGCATTAGAGGGTGATTAATATATTCACGATCAAAAGGTTTGACCCAAGGTTGAGTGGCGCACCCACTCAAAAAAATCAAAATAAATGCTGCCCACATTGTTTTAATGAACTTGAAAATCTGCTTCATACGACCTTTCACCCATTTTACTCTTTCAGTAATTGTCGGATTTCATTTTCATAAATATCTTTATAAGCGCTCTTAAAGTCGATGTGCTTATAGCGTATCATGCCGTCTCTATCTAAAATAAAAGTTGTTGGTAGCTTTTCAACATCATAGATTCTGGCTGTAGCATGCTCAACATCGAGCATATTGAAATAACCTAATTCTAATTTTTTGACAAAATTTACGGCTTTTCTGGGCTCTTTATTCATCATAACGCCCATCACTTTGAAACCTAGTAAGTGATACTTATCATAAAAACTTTTCAACAGCGAAACTTCTTCACGGCAAGGACCACACCAAGTTGCCCAAAAATGCACGATCACTACATTACCAATTTGTTCGGACAACCGAATATTTTCACCCTCAACATTCTTTAGGGTGAAGTCAGGTGCTTTCTTCGGCGTTTTCAGTGTTTCAGCTTCAACAGAAATCTCACAAACTAGTAAACAAAGTAGGCTCCCAAAAATGATCAGGGACTTCATCGTATTACTCCTAAAATGAAATGGCGGCTCCAATTTCAAAGCTGGTATTTTCAACCCTCTTCGCACCTAAAATATTAAGATCAAAACTATGCTGCCTAAACCCAAATTGCAGGCTCAATTTATCGTCAGGGTAAATTCGATAGCCGGCTCCATAGAATGTCGTGTGATTATGGTCATCAACAATCTCTGTACTACCAACGCCAGCGATAACATAAAAATAATGCGGCCAAGCTTCCTGCGCCGATATCACGACTTCGCCAGGTAGCATCTTATAACCCACCGCAAAATCGTAATAAACAATCTCTGTTTCACCACCTTCATCAGTGAAAAGTGGTAAACCCTCGCTACGAAAGTTTTCATCATTCGCTGATGACTCAGCGTAACTCGCCTCTACAAAAAAATCTTCGGTTGCATGGTAGCTTAAATGTATACCAACCGTGGGTTGAGACCCGAAATCATCTAAATGATAAATGCCAGTAAATAAGCCAAATTCAAAGTCATTGTCAGGTAAAGTTGGAACGACAAACTCCGGATCTTTAGGTTGAATCGTTTCGCCAAAGAAAAAAGAAAATCCTAATGAGTATTCTTGCTGAGAATCATGATTATCATCAGCCAAAAACAAAATATGATTTCTAAATTCAGCTCGCACCATAAACCGGCGTGTTATGTAAGCACGCAATCCAATACCGACATTGACTGTACTTCCTTCTTCTGTTTCAACATCAATGATGGTTTCCTTAGGTTCTTGACGGAAGTAACCCGCCCCCAAAGTGAAGTAAGGAGAAAAACGTAAACGATAAAGTGGATGAGATACAATATTGGTATGGTAGAGAAATAAACTATCAACATCTGAAGTAATTTGAGATAGAGAGGTTTCCCATGAAAAAAAATTATTAATTCGCCAAGCGCCTCGAACAGCAACTAAAGGTTCATCTGAGAAATCGCCAGCAAAATACCCTAACTCAAAGCGTTGATTGAGAAAGTTCTCATCTGCCCAAGTTAAAGTGGATTCACTATCAGCTAGAGTAATTTTAGCTCCCGCTAAAAAGTCTCTGCGTATCCACCCCACGCGGCCCGCTTCTTTATCCGGATGGGTTTTAATTTTTACCCAATCGGTTTTTGCTTCAATGAGTAAGATACTTTCCCCTTTTTCAATCACATAAACCTTGGGGAAACCTCGCCCTGGGCCGGAATGGACATCAATATAATTATCATCGATGGTCACGATCATCGATGATTCGAGGTCACCCAACCAATTGCTTATTGCAAAAGCTTTGGGAGCCACCAACATCATAAAAAATAGCTTAAGAAAAAGGGGATATATTGTTCTTAGATTGGTAGATTTAATCATTATCAACATCATGGTGCTACTGGGTTTTGAATCCAGGTGAGTATAGCGGTGTAATTTTCATCGCCCACTTCAAAAAAATCTCCTCCCGCATGCCCACCTACACTCGCACTAGAACCCGGCAAGGGTTCGAGCAAAAGCGGACTGTTTTCAGGGTCATCAAGTATCACGAAGGCACTTGTTGATAAGTAGTTTATCATCAAATCTGCTTCAGATACGTTATTTCCTGGAATGATTCGAAAACTTCCTCCTGTTCCATCATTCACTCGATGGCAACCACTGGCTGCACATGTTGCATTATTAATCACTTGGTTAAAAATCGGGTTCACTTGCTGTTTGTAGGTTTCAAAATCCAAAACCAACTCTTCATTCACCGACTCGACGTCTACATCACTACACCCCCAAGTTGCTAACAAACCAACGATGAGAATCGTTCGCCAGAAAGAAAATGTAGCGTTCACAAACTTAATGGCGTGTGATGGTTTGCGATAAGCTGCTTTTAAGACCATTCTTTCTCCAAACTTAAGATTTTATCATTAATTTTAGCTGACGGTTATTCTAGCGAACAGGCTGCTCAACGGATAGAGGCAATTTTACTGTGCAAGCCCCTGAATCCACGTGAGTAATTGATGATATAAACTGGAGTCAGGCATCAAATAATGTTCGTAGAGTACGCCTTCTGGTTGAGGATGTAGTGGCTGAACACTCTCGAATCCCTCATAAGATGGATAGTAGATGAGCGTGCTCAACTCTGGATTAACGGTATCAACAAAGGCCAAAATATTATTTAAATCTCCCGATGTTTTTCCAGTCAGCACAAAGCGCCGCTGCTTATCTCTCTCTGCATCACTATGCGGTCTGTGGCACTCCCCGCATTGCGAGAGTAATTGTTGGTGTAAATTATCTGGAAGTATGGCGCTATTAATTTGCTTCTGGATAGCAGAAGTTCCACCATTGCTATATTGTGCCCCTAGATCGATCCATTCATAGAGCAAACGTTTTTCAGATGCATTCAGCAATAGGTTGTGATCTTTTAACCTTGTTGCTGCATCCAGCAAATTTCGCGGCGCTAACAATTCTTCTTCATCCAGTTTCTCAACTAAGAAACTGACACGGGAGAAGCCAGGTTGTACGTATTTTCTTGCTAAATCACCATCAGTTGCCTCAACTGACGTACCCAGCTTTTGCAGGAGTGAAACGTAGGATGTCACGAAGCCGGAAGGATCGTCAGTATTGCGTAAGTCCAAACCCTGAGAGCCATTTTCACCAAGACTGTTAACATCGGAGTTATTATGGCAAGCGGTACAGGTGTTTTCTCCCCCTTCTCCACGTTCTTTGCCCCATAAAGGCTGAATATGTTCGATGTAATTGATAATGCCATTTTCAGGAACGGGGGTTGTTAGCTCGTCATAAGTAATACGAATATCAGGATCGGGGGCTCTTTGTGCGGGATCTGTCCAACCGTCGACAAAAATCATATCAGCTTGTAGCTCTCTATAATTACTCACCACTCGTGAAGCCGTTTGCGCCATAGTCTCACCAGGCGGTAGAACGGCCCTTTCTGCCACAACATTGGGATGCGACGCTCGCACAGAAGCATCGTTAATCGCGTTACCGCGTCGTGGTGAATGGCAACCGTTACACGAACGGGTTTCCCCTGCTCTCACTTGTAACCAACTCGTGTGAGGATAAAAAGCACGCCCTTTTTCATCTAATACCGAGATGGCAATGGCAACATCTGCTGGAACATCCACTTGTAATGAACCATCCGGTTCTACAACACCATAGCCCAGAATTTGTTGCATTTCCCAAGACGTATCACCTATTGCATTCGATGAAAAATTCGCTGGCGTTTCTATGGCTCGTGTTACTCTAAAAAATCGTGCGGGTCGCTCAGCAGCAGAAGTCTGCATCGGATCTTTCAAAAGGTTCAAATTAGCGATACTCGCTCGACTATCCCCTTCGCTAGCGACTTGGGTAGGAATGGTTTCTGAGCTTGCAAGTACCGCAGCTCCCATGCGCTCTAATTCATCCGTGTCATAGACAGAAAAGACATTGAGAAGTCCCGTTGGTAAACTATCAGTAGTCGATAATTCCGGAGCTGAAAATAAAGGCGGCTTAATGATAGGGACTTCTCTTTCAATAAGAGCAACGGCCCCTGTAATAATAGCGCTTTCGATATCCACCAAATCTTGGCCAGGTATTTGATTGGACGTTATAATCGGGCGACTAGTGCCTGTGAGTGTATCAATGAGATACAAGCCATAATTAGGATCGCCTAAACGCTCTTCTTCGTCCCCAGTTTCTGGATTTATAATAAGCTCGGTGTTATTAGGAGTCCAAGCAGCTAAAATACGTGATGTCCCATCCCATAGTGGGAAAGGTGTGGCATAGCGTCCATCAAGAGAGATACCACGTTCAATACTGGGATTGGCGATAATTTGGCGGTGTCCGCGACTATTTTCATCCAATTCTGCTGCAAAACTATTATCAGGCTGCTCAAACTCACTGAAACGATTACTGTCGATACGAATTAAAGCGCCGCCTTCAAAGGTGTCCGACAATGGCATTAACAAGGAGACAATAGAGCCGTCTTCTGCTTCGTGCGCATTATAATAAGCTTCACCTGGGCTATGAGAACCGTAAAGCACAAAAAGATCACTGCCATCAGGATCAATCGTAAACAAAGCCATACGATTAACTCCGCCTACATGCTCCCAACGACTGAATAAAATTTTGCCGTTTGATAAAATACTGGGGTTACGATCATGACTTTGGTTAAAAGAAATTTGTTCGATATTCGAGCCATTAGCACTCATCACGTGCAAATTTAAAACCGTCTCACGTTCATACTCATCGACAAATCGATAAGGGACCTTACCTTCAGCTAGTTGCACAGCTTGAGTACGCGCTTGACGGTTTGATGTAAATACAATTCTGCCATCCGGCAAATAAGCGGGCTCCAAATCATCCGCAGTATCATCAATCAAAATAGCGCGCAACTCATCGGTTTGTATAAGATATTCCCAGATATTCCAAGAAACATCTTGAGGTCTACGCATGGAAAAAACGACTTTTTGTCCGTCAAAAGAAACATCCGGGTCAGCAACATCACCAAGTCCTTGCGTGGCTTCAAGGGTTAAATTTTTTCTGGTGCGTTCAGGAGAGTTAATACTAATGAGATATAAATCACCACCTGGCGCAAAAACAGTGCCATCGATAGGATTACTGACACTTTCAGGCCGGCGCTCCGTGTAAACCACAGCAACATCGCTGGCATCATCAAGAGTTATTGGCTCAGGTGTTTCATCAGTAGAAGTGCACCCCGATAAAAATAAGGATTGACTCAATAGTAAAAGGAACCACAAACCCACTACTACATAGTTACTTTGAATTTTTTGACTCAAAACGTTCATCGCTCCCGAAGCTCAAGATTATCCAACATTAAATTTATCGATAAGAATTGATTGAATTCTCGACTGCCAGGCGCATACTACTGACAGATTCTCATCAGCTGTAGGAACTCGGTCACAAAAAAACAGGACTTGCGTCAATTGCATACCGAGAAAATAGGATAAAACCACTAAACTTTGCGATAATAGCAAGAGGTCATGGAGGATACTGGGAAGCTTTGCGCAGAATTAACACCTCGATTTGCTAACCCATCGAGGTGTACGCGCCAATGTCGTTGATAGAGTTTTATTTTTTAGCGGAAAAAACTACAAACCCGAAAAATTACCCCCAATGATCATAAAAGGATCCCGTCGATCACTAATGACTGACATGTCTTCGTTATCTGCTTCCTGAGGTAGGCTCGATAACGCATTGATTAGCAAATCCGTTTGTTTCATTAAACCCACACTCGCATCAAAACTATTTAAAGCTTCCTCTTCATTTCTTGAATCAGGCAAAATAATTTCACTTTCTTGAGAAGGTACCGTCTCACCATAAGCATTAATAATTTGTTCAGCCGTAAATTGGCTACCATCAGCAAAGCTAAAGGTTGAAATCGTATTAGCTAATGAGAAGAAGTCTTCAATAATCACTTGGCCGCCACCTGTGTTAATATACAGTTCGTCAGCATTATTCGTTTTTAATAACATACCGAAAAAATTACTGCCATTGACGCCGCTATCTTCGCTGAAACCTAGCGCGTTTACACCTTCACGATCAATGATGCGAACTATATCGTGACCAGATTCGATGATGTAGGCATCATTGCCTTTTCCTCCAAACAGCAGATCATTTCCAGCCTTCCCTAAAATGACATTGTCATCTCCGTTACCAATTAATACTTCGCTTTCATTACTACCTATTAAATTTACATCAGACTCGGTAGCAAAACGTAATACACCGCTTGACTGGCTATTAATCGGCTCACTCACACTAAAAGCATTAAACAATTGTGAAGCCGTGATTTGATTACCATCAGCAAAGTTAAGGGAAGCGATTGTGTTTGCTGTATCAAAGAAATTCGTAACACGCAATTGTGAACCAGTGGTTGCTATATTTAAAATGAGATCATTATCCGATTTAAGTAAACCAGAAGCCACATCGTTCAAACTGATGTTTTCAGAGAATACAACACGATTGGTGCCATCAGAATCGAGTATGACATCATTGCCTAAGCCATCAAAAATATAAATATCATCTCCCACTCCACCAATCAAGAAGTCGTCACCCGCTTGACCTTCTAAAGTATCATTACCTTGACCGCCCACCAATAAATCATCATTGGCAGTACCAATAACGGTATCGTCACCCTGCCAACCGTTTGCATCACCTGTTGGGTTACTGCTACCACCAGGATTGTCATTACCAGGGTTATCACCTTCTCCTGGCTGCCCACCGTTTATGGCGTCATCCCCTGGATAATCAGCAATATTTCGCGTCAAATCATTAACAAAAGCGACAATATCAGTACCTTTATAACCGATGTACTCCAGCACATTGTTATCATCAATAAAATGATTCACGACCTCAATTTTTTGAGACACATCATTTTCAGGCAAAATAATCAAATCATCGCCTTGTCGATAAAAAGACAAGCTTTCAAGCGCAAAATCTTTTAAAAACAGAATGTCAGTTCCACCGCCTTGGTCATCGATAATTTTAGTGCCACCATTCGCATTATAAATAAAATGGTCATTACCTATACCGCCAATGTAAGTATCCTTGCCGTCTCCACCGGTTAACGTATCATTGCCTGCCCCACCAATTAACGTATCATCCCCTGTGTTCATCCCTCTTCCATCACCTCCGGCTAGAAAATCATTACCCTCTCCGCCTTCTAGCACGTCATTTTGTCCTAAACCAAATAGGGAATCATCACCGCCTAAACCAAGGATATTATCTTTACCATTAGTCCCCACCAACTGGCTATCAGCAGTTTCTTGCCCAATAATCACTTCATCAAACTCTCCATTGGGATTGTTAGTGCCTGAGTTGTTGTTACCACCGTTGTTATCCGAGCCGTTATTATCCGAATTATTGTTATTTGATGGGTTATTAACGAGGTCGACAACATCTTGCATATTTAAAAGCGTTCCATCTGTGAACTCAAATTGATTGACTTTAAAGAGGTCAGGATTATTCGAATATTCGAAAAACCACTTTTCTATCCGCACTTCATCAAGACCATTTTTATGGCTGATCACTAAATCATCGCCATTGCGGCTCCATGCTAAATCGTCCTTAACAATTTCATCACCAAACACTAAGATATCTTCAGATGCATTGACGTTATAATAACTACCACTTTCTAAGAATTCGGTTTCGATGATCACATCTTTTTCATCACCAAGATTAAAACGATAAGTATCATCGCCATACGAACCATACAGAATGTCATTGCCTTCTCCTCCAGATAGGTCGTCTCCCTCTTCATCCCAGTAATAATCGGTCGCTCTTAGGATGTCATTTCCTGTTCCTCCTTCTAGCACATGACTTCCGCTGCTCGCCCCAGTTAGCGTATCATCCCCTGAACCACCCACTAATCTACCTGAACCACGAATAGTGTCGTTATCTTCGCCACCATAGAGTGTATTCGCACCAGCCATATCATAAAGGTAGTCATCACCTTTACCGCCGTATAAGGTGTCATCATTGGCATCACCATAGAGTTCATCGTTACCATCGCCACCATACAAAGTGTCCTCGCCACCATCACCATTCAACTTATCATGGCCTGCAAGCCCATAAATGATATCGTCGCTGTCAAACCCACGAATAATATCGTCAGCATCCGTTGCCATCAAAACAGCGGCCTCGATATCACTACTATTCCAAATGTCTCCATTGGCAAATTCGATAGAATCGATTCGAGCACTTAAAGGATCGTAATTGTCATAGTAATAATTTATTTGTATTTTACGTTGTTGATATGCTTGTGATTCTGAGGCTGCATCAAAAATGATTAAATGTAGTCCGCTTCTGCGTAATATCACATCATTAGGATTGACATCCATCAACTCCAACACATCGATACCGGAGCTATCTCCAATCGTATCTTGCCCTTCTTCTCTGAGGTTAATACGATAGCGATCATTACCTTCTCCACCACTTAGCGTGTCATCCCCTGCACCGCCCAATAAAATATCATCTCCACCTTTACCAACGAGGCGATCATCGCCTGCACCCCCAATTAAAATATCGTCGCTTTCATAACCTTCAAGCACATTATCTTGCTCGTCACCCACTAATATCTTTTGCAAAATATCCTGGGTTGACCAAGACTCTCCATCACTAAAACGAATTTCATTAATATCCGCTTTTTCTAGTACTTCATCGTCAAAAAAACTTTGAACAAGGATCTCGTCTTCGATCCCATAAGAAATGATTAGGTCGTCTTCATCACGCGACAAACTGACGTCGTCTGGAACAACAGAGTCATCAAAAATGATGATGTTATCGTCATGGTTATTATCGATGATACGATCAACTCCATCGCCTTGAGAGAATCGATAAGTATCTTTTCCATAACTCCCTTGTAACGAATCATCACCTGTTCCACCTATTAACTCGTCATCCGAATCTGCCGTTCCTCTCAGGTTGTCGTTACCATCTTCTCCGTAAAGCTTTCCGCTGGCTTCGATAGAATCATCCTCGGAACCGCCATAGATAGTATTAAAACCTTTTCTATCAACAATTCTATCTTTTCCTGCAAACCCCTGAATAACATCATCCGTTTCATGGCCTTCCAACCTGTCATCCAACGCGCTTCCTAAAAGTACAGCTTCTCTGACTGCGGCTTGGTTCAGTGTGGTTTGATCATTCTCAAAGGTGATATTTACAATATAAGGATTAACAAAGTAATTGTTTATGGTTAACTTATCTTCAGGCGCATTACTCCATTCAATGTATAAACTATCCCCAAAACGCGACATTCTTGCATTGTTTTGCTCTAATTCGCTGGTAAACTTCACTTCATTCACATGCGATAAGCTAGTATTCAGTTGAATGGTATCTAAACCATGGCCTGCACTGAATATAAAGGTGTTTTTACCACTTCCGCCATCGAGAATATCCGCACCTTCCCCACCAATTAACGTATCATCGCCTGCGCCACCATAGAGTCTATCAGCACCACCCTTACCTTCTAAAACGTCATCGCCACTAAAACCTGTTATGGTTTCGGACTCTTCTGTACCAATCAGAACGCCTTTATATACCGCAGCCTTGGTGAGTTCGGTATCATCAAATTCGAAACGAATAGATGCTGGTACATTGTTACTAAAATAGTTTTCAATAGTCACGCGATCATCTTCTCCCCAGCGCAAGACTAAAGAAGAATGGCCCACCTGTTGCATGGTGAGTTCTGCAGGATCAATATCCTTTGCAAAGATAATATGATTGTGAGATTCACCTATTTTGTTATGCTCGATATAGTCAGCACCATGGCCGGCTGAAAATTTAAAGAAGTTAACGCCTGTACCTCCATCGAGCCTATCATTGCCTGCGCCACCAACGAGAACATCGTTACCGTAACCACCGCTTAACGCATCATTACCCGAGCCGCCTTGTAAGAAATCATCGCCATCATCGCCGCTCAGCTCATCATCACCAGCTTCACCATAAAGGAAATCGTTGCCTTTTCCGCCTTCTACTTCATCCGCGCCAGCACCGGCAAACACAATGTCATTACCCTCACCACTCATGATACTGTCTGCACCATCATAAGTATTTATTAAGTCGTTGCCTGTGCCGCCCGTGAGTTGATCATCACTCGCGCTTCCATTGATGATGGTATCGTCGGGAGACAGGCCACTGGTATCACCTTCTGCACCATCCGGCAAATCCACGGTGGACTCTGGTGCCACTGAAAACTGGTCATTATCAAAAAAGTTAGCCGCTTTAGATAACAGGGAGCCATCCGTTAAGAGAATGTACTCAGTGACAGCACCTTTCGGTGCTTGTGAGTTGCCTTGCTCATCCATAATCGGTGCCATGAGCTCGCCTTCGGCATCCACGAAATAACTCACTGGCCCTGTCAGTGCTTGTGCACCTTTTTGTAACCAGCTAAGAGGATTTGACGCGCTAATGTCCGGTGTGGTGGCATCAATAGCAATGAGCTGGCCTGAAAACCAAGCCACCAATGAAGCTGGCTCGCTGGATGAATTGTTTAATGAGACATTAAGGTTTCTGTTGAGATTATCACTCGAAAAAGCATCATTGACCAATCCATCACTTGATGAAAGGCCCAAAGGCTCAATCGCAGTGCTGCCCACCGTGATGGCATTGATGGCGGCTAATTGCTCCGCGATGCCGGAAGCATTTTGCAAGCTCAAGGCTTGCAAATCTGCCGCGCCTATCATCACATCGTTGAGCTTTAGCGCCATTTTATTAAAACTTGCCGTGTTGGTAATAATATAATCATCGACGCCATAGCGAATAATAGAAACACCACCACCTGATAGGACTTGAACATCCTCACTGGATTCGAAAATGACAACCTCACTTTGACCTTGTTCATCGCGTAAATAATCGATGCCATCGCCATAATAAAACAGGTAGGTATCGTCATCTTTACCGCCGTACAAAATGTCGTTACCTTCACCACCCATTAAGGTGTCTTGTCCTTCATCACCGATCAGAAGATCACTATCACCGGAACCGCCATCCAGTAAGTCGTCACCCTGACCGCCTTTCAAAATATCAGTATCATTACCACCGAACAATCTATCTGAGCCCAATGACGATAATAAAATATCATTGCCATCACCGCCTTTTAAGGTATTGATATCACCTTCTTTAGCGCCCCAGTAATCTTGAATAAAGTCATCATCGGCACCACCAGAAAGCGTATCGTTGCCATGTCCACCAAGGATGATATCATCACCCTCGCCACCCAAGGCTTCATCATCACCGGCTCCAGCATAAATGGTGTCGTTACCCGCGCCACCTTCGAGATAATCAGCACCGCCTTGCGTTTCGTTTCGATTGTTTTGAACGGCAAACAGACTTTGCCCAGGTTGGCCCAATTGTTCGATAACTTCTCCATCACCATAAAGGGTGTCATTGTCATCGCCACCATAGAGTTTATCATCGCCCATACCGCCTGCTAAGATATCGTCGCCACCCTCGCCATGTAGAGTATCATCACCATGAAATGCTATCTCAGTGATGTGATCGTCACCTAACACAAAGTCATTATCAGCACCGGCATACACCGTATCATGCCCCCCATTTCCCATCACGGTATCTTGGCCACTGCCTGCAATAATGGTATCATCGCCATGATAATTGCCTGATAAAGCAAATGCCGCTTGGGTACTGAACTCACTGTTATCACTGATCGCACTTTCTGCCGAATAGGTGTAAACCCTGTCGCCTTGAAGGGTATCATGACCACTGCCACCGGAAATAACGTCATTTCCCAGCTCACCATAAAGGGTATCATGGCCTTCACCACCACTTAAGGTATCGTCGTAGTCTTTGTTAACATCATAAAGGGGTGCAGGTGCATTAAGGTATTCACCAAACACAGCAATTTGATCGTTAGCGGTTGTGGTGCGATTAGCACGCGAGTCGCCATAAATAAAATCATTACCCGCGCCGCCATCCAGTGTATCTTGCCCGGATTCGCCGTATAAAAGGTCGTTACCTGCTTGGCCTGAGGCATTATCATTAAACGCCCCGGCAGAAATCACATCATTACCACCACCACCAGCGATAATATTATTATCACCGACACGCTCGGTTTGCTCAGCCAAAGTAAAATCGTAGAGAGCTTGGTTGCGTGCTTCAAAATCAGCAAAATCATCCGCCCCCCAACGGCTTAACAAATAGCTAAAATCTGTGGCTAAATAGCCACCCCATAAAAAGTCGTTGCTGTTCCCACCACTGATAATATCCGATCCTTGGCCACCAAAAATTTCACTGGTAACATTACCACCAATGATTTTATCGTTACCGGCCATGCCAAAAAATGTCGAGGGCGCAGCATCAGAACCCACGAGTCTATCATTGGCAGATGATCCCTCAAAGGGATAGCCAATCCCGCCAAACAAGGTATCATCACTGCCTAAGTAGGGATCGTTATCAGCTTCATAAATGATCGATTGCGCCTCTTGCCAAGCAGTGTCAAAAAATCGTGTGAAGGCATCAAGATACTCCGTGAGCTCGTTATAGGCATCACCCAACACCTCTTGTAAATTATTGGCATCCCAGGTAAACGCCACTTCGGGATTGATAGGTTCAGCTTCACTCTCTGGCTCTAAAAACGTTAAACCAAAGGCGTTATTTGCGACATTAAATTGTTCAATGATAATGACATCACCCGTGTTGGAGCCCCCCACATGAATGGTGAGTTGATTATCATTGATAACATAGCGCGTCTCGTTATCGATGGGGTGACCATTGGCGTCCACCGCTACAAATATATCGCTATCGGGTGCCAAACGCTGTAAACGGTTAATGACTTTTTTATTGATAACCAGTTGATTGCTTCCTTCCGTATCAATAATTTTATCTTTGCCATCACCGGTATTAAAAATGTAAGTGTCGTTACCCTTACCACCTTGTAAAATATCGTTATCTTTACCGCCAATTAACGTATTATCGCCATCGGCACCAAACAACTCGTCATCACCGGCACCACCATCCAGGTAATCGTTGGCCGTATCCTCTCTATCGGTTTTACCCTGTGCGTACAAATAATCTTTTTTGTCACCGCCATAGAGTTGATCATAACCCGTGCCGCCAAACAACGTATCTGAACCATCTTGCCCCAATAACACATCATCGTTTTCGCCACCGTAAATGGTATCATCACCACCTTTAGCAATGAGTACATCGTTACCATAGCGTCCTGATAAAACGGTATCTTCATCATTAACTGCGATTAACAAATCGCTTTTATCTCGTTTTTCATCGCCCTTAACACTCGAAGCAATTTGACCTTGACTATTTTTAATGCCTAAGATCACTTCACCATCAATCTTATCGGCAAAGCTGCTTAAGTCTATGTCATCACTCGTGGGAGCAAAACGCTCTAGAAGATAGCCCGTAATGGGTTTTAACACTTCACCGATGGTCGGAACACTTTCATCATACTCGATAGCTTGCAAATCCTGATTCGCTGCTACAATATTGGACGCCCAACGCTGCTCATAAGTTTGTATGCGTGCCTGATGAGCAGAATCCATAAACGCATTTACTACTTGCTCGGCTTCATCATCCGTTGGTGTATCCGAGCTAAACAAGCCAAACAAGGCCGATTCCATATAACGGCGTTTAGCAATGCCATCTAGATTATCACCATTGGTACGATAGCGTATTTCATACCATACGCTAAAGCGATTGCCTTCACGTAATGCCGCTTCAAGACCCTCTCCAAATAATTCGTTACCATTATTAAACTCTAAAGACAGTAACACCAAACGTTCTAACGAATAATGTTCGTCTGACAGGTTGGTAATGCCATAACCTGCGAGGCGATTCTTTAAGATATCTTCAAAAGAACTACCACCACCAATCGACTCATCCATTAAACCGTTTAAAATATCACGATTAATTCTATCAGCGCTACGTTCCAACTCACCCGCCGCATTAAACTCGGGGGCAATTTCAAACACCGCCGTAGCATTTCCTGTGAGTTCTCGCCAAGTCGCATTCAGTCGTTCTCTTAAATCTTCTGTCGAAGTCGCCTGTGCAGCGGCTGCATGCAGTGCATTGTTGTATTGTTCTCTAGTGATATCATTTTCAACGCCAAAACCTTGCAACAACACAGTGTCTAAAATACGTTGCTCGTTGATGTTAAAACCAATCCCGATTGTGGCAAAACCATTAGTATCACGATAAGGTTGGTTATGCTCGGCTTCAATTTGGCGAATAAATCGAAACCGTAAATCTTCATACTGCTCGACGGTTAACGTACGTGTTGGAAAACTCATTACTTGACTCCTTGTTAGTCCATAAAAAATGATTACCGTTGAATCATCATGTCACAAATTTTTGTTCTAAAAACCAGCTTACTTGCACTCCAACCACTTTTTAAATGCTCATTAAGCTGGATTTCCGTGGCAGAGTATTGATCCAAAGAAAACGCTTTGCCTTCATAAAGCAGGATTTCTCCTGTCATAGCTTTTGCACCATCATTGATACCATTAAAACTGGCATCAATATTATTCTCATCATTCACAACATAAGACACATAAAAATAATTCTTCATCCAACTACCGTATACTGTCCATTGTATAATTTTTTCATCATCGTCATGATTATTAGCGTTCAGCACGGTACTTTGTGTTAAAAATTGCTGTTGGGAATAAGACTGGTATTCTTTTATGATATCTCGCCACTGCTCAGCAGTTTTATAGCTTTGAAAAGTGCGTGCTTGTAAAATCAACTGCACCCCTAAATCATTCGGTTCCGTTTGCCATTGCGGTGATGAAAACGGTTTATCCTGTGGCCGAAAACGATGACGTTGCCCAAAACGGCCGGCTTGATGAATCGCTTCTAATTGTGCCGCTAAATCATTACATAATTTATGCTGATTATTCCTCACGCTCTTTACTATAAAGGTTTTGCCCCACGCTGGGCTCGTACAACAAAACACAATCAACACTAATAGGATTTTCATGATGACTCTCCTCCTAAACTCACCGATGTCAGTGCTAAGGTACAGAGAGTTGGCGAAACGGGCACACCTTGATCTTTTTGATACATCTCACTGAAATACTGACGCAATTGCCAAAATTTTCCTTGCTTAACGAACCCATAGAGCTGGTCTTGATATAACACCGCTTCACCCGATAACACCGGCGGTTTACCACGCGTAAAGAGTCGAACATGGGCTGAATGCTGATATTTAGAGTATTTTTGACTTGAATCTATGATAAAGTTTTGCACATGATAACGCCCATCATCTTGCAACCAAGACACTTGCAATAACCCCTCTTTTGTCCCATTACCATCGTAATCCCAGGGTAAAACTGCTCGCCCTGACAAAAAATCTTGTTGGCTCAGGGCCTCAAGGCGGTCGATTTCCTTTAGCCAACCTTCAGGGGATAATTTTTTTTCATATAGGGCTTCTTGCAATAAAATATTGTAGGGCATGTAATTAAGCACCTCCCAATCCAATGCTTTAAAGGGTTTCCCTTCGGGTGAAAACCAAAAGCGTGGTGAACTCGTGGGATAGTTAGCCTGTAGCGTCGCTAATACATCCTGACAAAGCGGTTTATCTTGTCCGGATTGTAATTGCCAGCCTTTCGCCTGTTGAGCACGTTGTGCTAAAAATGCTGAATGGGTTTGTAGACGCTGTTGTAAGGCTTCCAAGCGTTTTTGATACATCGAAATTAGACAATCAGCATCCGTTGTCTTGCACGATTGACTCCGCTCCTTTAACCACTGTCGTTGCGCTTTTAACAAAGATTCGACCTGCTGGCTCGGCAGCGACTCTCTTAACTCAAAATACATCTTTGCCATTTTTTCATCCAGTTCGCTTAACGGGGCATGTTGACAAATGGTTTTATCCAAAGGGCGACTGGCTTTGCTGCAATCAAAACTTGCCGCATTTAATGGATTCATCAACCAATAAAACAACACCATAAAAAGTCGTAACATCGCTTTTCCTAAAAAAAGATGAAGGGAAAAATAAGAATAAAGTATTAGGTCGTTCCTTTTATGCAATGACTTTCCTTAAGAAGTCAAGGGTATAGTAAGTAATGACTCCATGATGTCAATAGAGCATTCTAAATTTTTTTAGGCTGTCATTTGTTTTTGACAATGGTGTTATTAAATGATGGGATTTGGATTTTTAAAAATTACTCTAAAAAACTTGTGTTGTGTCGGTAACGAGAATTGAAATTTACAAGCGTCGTATTAGACTTCAGTAAGTTTACTTCTTTAAAAAGAAAGGATGTTGTTTGTTGAACGTCCAAATCTCAAATTTGCTCAAGTGTACTCATAGGCACGAAAAGGCGCATCGGATCTTTGGTAAAAGGCATAAACAGATCGAACTTCTGACAAAAAGCCAATGCCTCATCATCTAACACCTCAAATAAGTAGGTAATCCAACCTTGCTTAAATTAGCTCCTTGACGAAGTGCATACACTAATGACTTACTCCCCAACCCTTTAGCATGGTACTGCTTACTCGCGGCAAGGCGGGCGAGTATCAAGTACCACGACTGGAACAGGATAATTCAGTAGACTTTTTGTCACAGGAATATCAGTTTTTTTGTATGTACGTTTTACTTAATCCCAACTTACCGTGCTTTATGCCAAACCGAGAAAGAAATTCAATCATAGGTGATTTTCCACAATCAAAGTTTTTCAGATCATGTAGGCTTTTAACGACTATGATTGCTGGATTGAAACATCAATCCAGCAATGACTTCTCACTAAAGACTGGTGCTCGCCGTGATAAACGTACTTTCCCTGGGTTGAATGATAGCAACCTCTTCGTTGTCAGCATTGTGAGATAAACTCGACAAGGCATCGATCAATAAATCCGTTTGTTTTATCAAGCTCAGCGAAGCATCCATACTTGCTAAAGACGTTTCAGTCACTCTTGATTCAGGTAATACAATATCACCCTCTTGTGAAGGAGGCGTTCTTCCATAAGCAGTGATAATCTCCTCAGATGTCAATTGGCTACCATCCGCAAACGTAAAGGTTGAAACCGTATTGGCTAGAGAGAAGAAGTCTTCAACAATGACTTGTCCACTCCCTGTGTCGATATAAAGCTCATCAAGATTACTAAACACCGAAAGCTTCTCAAAGAAATTACTGGCAGTGACATTTGTTTCAGCGCTAAAAAGTAATGTGTTACTACCATCACGATCGATAATGGTATCAACACCATGATTCGCTGTAATTTGGTAAATATCATTGCCTTCACCACCGGCAAGATAATCATCACCTCCAGCACCATTGAGCTCATTATCGGCATCATTACCCATAATCACTTCGCTCAAATCAGTGCCTAATACATTAGGTTGTGTATCCGTTGCAAACAGTAACTCTCCACTGGAAACACTATTAACAGGCGCATTAGCCCCATAGATTTGTTCGGCCTGGATTCGTGCTCCATCGGCAAATTCAAAGGTGGCTATCGTGTTGGTCACACTAAAAAAATCACTAATGCGCAATTGATTACCAGTAGATGCAATCGTGATCACTAAATCGTCATTAGCGCGAGTCAAACCGGAAGTGACATCATTAATCCCAATACCTTGTGCAAACTGCACACGATTAACGCCATCAGTATCAACGATCACATCATTACTTGCACCGTCAATGATATAGGTATCATCACCTACACCACCCATTAAGAAGTCATTACCCGCTTGACCTTCTAAGCTATCATCACCCAGACCACCCACCAGCAGATCATCATTGGTTGTACCAATAACCGTATCATCACCATCCCAACCACCAGGACTACCTGCACCAGGAGTCGTTCCACCATCCGGATTTCCGGTATCAGGTGGCGTACTGCCGCCCAAGGCATCATCACCGGGATAGGCTTCTATGTTTTGAGTGAGGTCAAACACACTGGCTTGCAGCGCATCTTCGCCATAGAGAATAAACTCTAATGTATTATTCACATCGGTAAAATGTTTCAACACTTCAATTTTTTGAGACACATCATTCTCAGGTAAAATAATAAGGTCATCGCCATCACGATAAAATGCAATCTCTTCGATGGCAAAATCTTCGATGGCAAAATCTTGCAAATACAAGGTATCAATACCACCACCTTGATCATCAATCACTTTAGTCCCATTCATCGCTTCATAAATAAAACTATCATTCCCACTACCACCAATGTAAGTATCATTACCATCTTGACCGCGTAAATAATCGTTACCTTCTCCACCCACTAAGGTGTCAGCCCCTGAATTAGTGCTGCTACCATCACCACCGATCAGTCTATCATTATCAGAGCCACCTTCTAATAGATCATCCCCCTGTAACCCAAACAAGATATCCTTACCTGCAAGCCCTCTCACACGATCATTACCTGTGTTACCTACTAATTGCTCATCATCTGTTGCTGTGCCTGTAAAGACTTGATCAAAATCACCTTTGGCGATATCACTGGCAACAAGACGCTCAATATCTCTTATAAAGAGTGTATTAGCACCTTGAGCTTGAATTTGTTCAATCGCAGCATCACCACCTAAAAAGTGATTGACGACACGTATGCCTTGATCCGCGTTACCATCGACAAGAATCAATAAATCGTTACCCTCTTGCGAGAACGATAAACGATCTAATGTGATTTGATTGAAAAATAACGTATCCGTACCATCGCCCGCTTGCTCGATACGGTCTAAGCCCGCATTTTGTTCGTAAACATAAACATCATTACCATTGCCACCATTGAGAATGTCATCGCCTTGATTGCCCTGCAGTTCATCATCACCTGCACCACCATTGAGATAATCATTGTCACGACCACCCAAAAGTGCGTCGTTACCACTACCTCCCAACAATAGATCATCACCTGCACCACCAAACAGCGTATCGTTACCACTACCACCATCGATAACATCATCCCCACCTTCAGTAAATTGTGGGTTATCTCGAAAACGAAATAAGCTCTGGTTCGGTCCACCTTGTTCCTCAATCACTTCGCCATCACCTAACAGCGTATCATTATCGGCACCACCATAGAGTTGATCATTACCCATGCCACCTATCAATGTATCATCACCACCTTCACCATACAGGATATCATTACCGTGATATTGTTCATCAGTAACATGGTCGTCACCCAAAACAAAATCGTTATCAGCACCGGCATAAATGGTATCATTGCCGCCGTTACCTAACACAGTATCATTACCGACCCCCGCATAAATGACATCATCACCGTGAAACTGTCCTGATAATGTGAATGCCGCTTGAGTGGCGTTTTCGCTTAAGTTAGTGATAAGGTTGGCGGAAGAATAGGTGTAAACCCGATCACCTTGAATCACATCGTTACCCGTTTCAGCAAGAATAAAATCATTGCCTCGCTCACCGTATAGGCTGTCATTACCCGCGCCTCCATTGATGACATCATCGAAATCGGTAGAGGCGACAACACTATTATCAATGTCATTAAAGAATTCAAAATACGCACTACGTATCACTTCACCATTGGCAACATTGATGCTAAACGCACTGCGCGAATCGCCCAATACGGTATCGTTACCCGCTTCACCATAGAGAATATCGCTACCGGTTTCGCCAAAAACAATATCATTATCTTCGCCACCGCGAACAAAATCATCGAAAGCACCTGCGGAAATCACATCATTACCGGCACCGCCCACAATGCGATTACTATCACCCACCGTTTCCTGCAAATTTTCATTGTAAAAATCAAAAAGACTTTGGCTTTGATTCAAGAAATTTTGACGGTTTTGCCAGTTATCGCCCCCCCAAATAAAATCATTCCCTAAACCACCGGTGAGCACATCGGAGCCTTGTCCACCGATATAAAACCCGCCAATATTGCCCGCTGTAATGTTATCATCGCCTGCCAGACCACTCAGGTCATTAAAAACATTATCCCCACCAACCAGGTTGTCATTAATGCCTGAACCTTCAAAACGTCCTAGCGTACGCCCATCTTGCTCAATCAAATAAGGATCGTTAATCGCATCATAAACCATCGATTGTGAATGATCCCATCCTCCTTTAGTAATACGCTCATACGCTAAAAAATAACCGGCATTATTCAAGAAATTAGCACCATAACGCGCTTCTAAATTTTCAGCATTCCAAACAAATGCGTTATCGGTGATTGGCTCTTCAGGTTCTAGAGCTTCTTGATTAATACCAAAAGCGTTGTTGGCTAAATCGAAGTTTTCTACGGTGATAAAATCACCACTATTTACACCACCCACAGTAATGATTAAGCGATTACCATTAATAATATACAAGGTGTTTTCATCCAGAAGATTACCACTGTTATCAACCGCTTGATACACGCCTAAGTTACCGATAACCGCTTGCAGTTGACGAATGGTATTGCCATTGATCACCAACTGATTCAATCCTTGTTGATCACGAATGATGTCTTGACCATCTCCTGTATTAAAAATGTAAGTATCGTTGCCTTCGCCGCCTTCTAAATAATCATTTCCAGCTTGTCCAACTAGAACATCATCACCCGACATACCATAAAGTTCGTCTTCAATACTACCGCCTTCTATCCGCTCACCATTTTGACTACCAAAGGTGATGCGATGGCTTTCTAATGTTAAAGGATTAAAACCGTCAACGTCTAAAGTCAAACCCGATGTCATGTCTGTGTATATATAATCACCGTCAATCGGGGCTGGCAATAAACCCAAAAATGTATTTAACCGATCATCGTAATCAAAACCTAAACGATCAAACAAACCCTTGATAACGATCATTTGTGCACGTGATGTTAAATATTCATCACTCAGGTTACTCAAATCCAAAGAGCCATCGGTATTGTGTTGAGCATAGTTGGCTCCTTCTACCACGAAACTGTTTAACTCTCGAATAGCATAAGCCCACGCTTGATCACTCCGCGCATTATCAACAATTTCAGCCGGTGTTTCACGAATACTACGAATGACATAATCCAAGTTAGAGAAATTAAAGTTACCATCGCGGATATCTTCAGGTAGATTGATTTCATCACCAAAGAATAACCGGCTCAAATCCGCAATCAGTTGTTCTCGTTTTTCAGGACTACCTGCTTTTAACCAATCGTAAAAAGCATTGCCCCCTTCGGCACCGAAATAGCCACCCGCCAAGCTCGCACCTATCACAGTAACAATAGCAACTGGAGCAGAGATGATACCCGCAGCAACCAATGCAGCAGCACCAATGCCTGCGATAGTTCCCGAAGCCACACCTGCGGCTTCTGAAGAGGCCGACTCTACAGCCCATAACTCCATGCGCTCTTTGGCCGCTTCGGAGTTGCCTGCAGCCTCTAAGGCACTCGCTTCTTCACTGGCAATCATAAAGCTGAGCGTAATACCAATCGGCCCTAAAGCTCTTAACAATTTATCACCGAGAGATTTACCAAAATCGAGAGCGATATCGCTACCATTTTTAAGATAGCTTCTTAAGTCACTATCAACTTGTCCCAACGCTTCTTGCATTAGATTAATTTGTTCGGGACTTAGACCTTCGGCATTTAAACGATTAATATCAAAATCTACAAAACGATCAATGGCGGCTTGTGAAATATCATCAGCCGTTTCCACATTAAGGCCGGATAACACCAGTTGTGTAAATGAGTTAGCCACGAGCACTTGTTTTACTGCATCAATGCCTTGTGAATCCACTAAGGCTTTGAGTTCCGCTCGGGGAAACACCATCAATTTCATCAATGTTAGTATTATTCAATAAGGCAGGTAGTTCACTTTGCACAAACACACTGGTATCGCTTAAGGCATCGGGTAAGACTAATTTAAAATTACCTTCAGCCGCAGACACATATTTTTCTGAGGCCAGATCCCAAAAAGAGGCAGAATCCACACGGTTTCCATTGGTATCTTTTCCAAATAATATTTTTTCTGCTATATCGCTAATCTGATTTAATTGATTCTGAGTTGCATCAGTGAAATTAATACCCAATTCTTCTTGAGCAATAGTCCGATTCAATGCATTTAAAAAATTATCATCAGTGAGTAGCTTACCAATTTCACTGCTACCAATATCGTAGATATCTGCATTGGCAAAAGTCGCCAGCTTACCCGTAATTTCAGAACCAGAAACTCCATTCGGAGTTACTCCACTGAATAATAAATAGGTATCTCCTGGCTGACTACTTAATACCTTACCTGATACATCATCCACCAGCTGTAGCAGTTCATCCAAACTAAAAGTTTTCAACGCACCAGTTGCAGGATCACGGCTGCGTAGCTCTTCAAGAGCGCTTCTGTAAGTTCTTTCCATCATGATACAAACTCCACGTCAAAATCTATCCATTGGTGCGATCTTTCACCTTCTCCAAAAAGCCCAAAAGTTTTGTATGCTTTATTCAATTCAGTAATCGCTTCTTGTTTTTGAAGTTTAGGAATTTTGCAATCAAAAGTTAATTTCCTTGGTATCTCAGTTAAAACCAATCGGTACATTTGCCCAGAAAAGAAAAACATGTAGTTTTCAAAAGGCGAACGAATATCAATTTTTGGCGTTTTCATAAAATAGCAATCGATTTCACGATTAATAGCCCACGGTGTTTCTTGCTCCGTCTCTCGTTTATTTTCAAAATATTTACGGTGCTTCAAACTCAGATCGATACTTGAATTTGTTTTAGCATCTTTCAAAATTTTTTCTACATCATCTTGCGTGATGTTTTCAAACACGTAACTCATGGTATTTTCCTTTTGTGTTGTTATCATTTCGTTATGATGCTCAATGACATAAACGTATTTATCTTCACTCTATCTTTATCTTTTAATTGTCCACCTCCTGATGGTTTTCATCCCTCACTCTAAATTTTGCTATGATTATTCAAACTCCACGTTAAAATCAATTAATGAATCTGCGCCGCAAAAAAATATAATTTTTGTTAATGGAAAAAATTCCTTAATTTAAAAAAATTCAAGTGGTATAAACAATAAGAATAAAGTATGAGATGCATCCTTTTATGAGATGGCTTTCCTAAACGATTAAACGTTATACTATGTGATGACTTGATGATGTCAAGGGAGCTTTTTAAAAAATTTTTAGTGCGCTATTCATTTTTGACAATTGTGTTGTTATTTCGCTAAATCAAAACGGGATTCAAACCAATACTGGCATATTGGTAATAGGATCACGGCTACGTAGTTCTTCAAGAGCGCTTCTGTAAGTTCTTTCCATCATGATGCAAACTCCACATTAAAATCCATCCATTGCTTAGAGTTTTCACCTTGACCTATCACCCCAAAAGCTTTATAGGCTTTATTCAATTCGACGATAGCTGCTTGCTGATGCGCTTCAGGCACTTTACGATCAAATTTCAAAGCTCTTGGTTTACGAGTTAAAACTAGTCGATACATCTGCCCAGCAAAGAAAAACATAAAATTTTCATTGGGTGAACGAATATCAATTTTTGGCGTTTTCATAAAGTAGCAATCGATTTCACGATTAATCGCCCACGGTGTTTCTTGCTCCGTCTCTCGTTTATTTTCAAAATATTTACGGTGCTTCAAACTCAGTTCAACACTTGAATTTGTTTTAGCATCTTTCAAAATTTTTTCCACATAATCTTGTGTAATGTTTTCAAACACGTAACTCATGGTATTTTCCTTTTGTGTTGTTATCATTTCGTTATGGTATTCAATGACATGAACGTATTTATCTTCACTCTTTCTCTATCTTTT
Source organism: Pseudomonadota bacterium (assembly GCA_039187085.1). Lineage (GTDB taxonomy): Bacteria > Pseudomonadota > Gammaproteobacteria > Enterobacterales > JBCCZV01 > JBCCZV01. Next base: position 23,844 of record JBCCZV010000006.1, on the reverse strand, counting down.
AATTGTCCACCTCCTGATGGTTTTCATCCTTCACTCTAAATTTTGCTATGATTATTCAAACTCCACGTTAAAATCAATTAATGAATCTGCACCACAAACCCTTGAATGTTTTTGAGAATCGTCTCATACACCACTTGCCAATGCGGCATTAATGCTTTGGGTACAAAAAACCAAAAACGCAGATTATGCTGCATTTGCATACCTCCCCAACATTGACTGTAATCGTGTCTATTATCCTCCATTCCCGCACATCTAAAATGCAAAGCACCATTGACCGGTATTTCCACCTGCCCATCTTTTGCTTGAAAACTAAGGTAGCCCCAGCCTGTTCTAAAACCTGCTCGGTGAAATTCCCACAACCCCCAGTCTTCACGATCAATTACTCGATGCCATTGCTCAGGCGACAACCGCAAATCATGTTCATTACGATTAATCGGACCAGCATAAAAGAGCCGCACACGTACATATTTACGTTGATGTGGCAAAGCATCCTCAGCAATACCGAGCAGATGACTAAAGTCCATGCGAAATAACACTTTCGAGGCTTTACCTTTTTCTATAGTTTTGGTGGACGACTCAAAGGTATAGCGTGGCCCAGGCGGTAACGTGAGTAAAGTTTTCCCCAGCAACAGGGTGTTGCTTTGCCCTGGCACAAAGCCATAAGCCGCATAGTACTCTGGCGTACCAACATACGGTGTGGCTGGACCGCCCGGATACACCCAAAGAAACAACGCCAACATGCCTACAACCGTTAATGGGATCAGCACCAAACACCGTAAAATCATCCATATCATGAGAACACCTCGTTATTGGGTGCCACTAACAAAGACTGCACCTTTTTGTCCGTGAATTGATACAGTGCCTTCCAATGTGGCAACAACGCCTTATGAAAAAAGAACCACACCCGCAAACCATTAGGCAAACGATAGCCGCTCCAACACTGCTCATAATCAAACGCAATACCACTCAATCCTTCAGAACATTTGATGGTAAGTTGCGGAGCATTAGGCGTAAGTAAAACATTATCCTGTGATTGAAAGGTGACATACCCCCAGCCTCTATGGGCTCTGCGATATTCCGTTAAACCTAATTCTGGCCGAGCTATAACCGCAATCCAATCTTCATCCTGCCATTGAAAATCCAACAGAGAATAATCTACCTCATCGCCTTTGTACCACAGCTTGATCCTCACCTCGCCTGCATTTTTATCCGCTTTATTTTCCCGAGGTAACCAATGCGTGAACTCCGGGTAGATTTCCATAACAGAAGCCTCTTTGGGACCGCTCAACCACCACGAAGGTGATAACTCATAGCGGTGCTCCTCCGGCGTCCAAAGCACAATACCATGAATAGTTATCTGACTGCGCTCACCCGGTACAATGCCATAACGTTCATAATTATACGGTAAACGCGGATGCTTTCGTTCTGGCCATTCTTTTTTGCCTTCTCGAAACCAATCGAATGATAACGATAAAATAATTAATATTGTAATGAATAAAGATACTCCAAATATCAGGCATAATTCATTGGTGCGAAAAATTGGCATAGATGATGGTCCTAATTTTTTTAAAACAGACAGCAAAAAAACTCTTTAACCTCTTAAAGCCAGTCCATATGATATAAAAAACAGGAATAAAGTATGAGATGCATCCTTTTATGAGATGGCTTTCCTAAACGATTAAACGTTATACTATGTGATGACTTGATGATGTCAAGGGAGCTTTTAAAAATTTTTTAGTGAGTCATTCATTTTTGACAATGTTGTCGTTATTTGACTAAATCAAAAAGAGGATTCAAGCCAACATGGCATGTTGGTAAGAAGATCACGGCTGCGTAGTTCTTCAAGAGCACTTCTGTAAGTTCTTTCTATCATGATGCGAACTCCACGTTAAAATCCATCCACTGCTTAGAGTTTTCACCCTGACCTATCACCCCAAAAGCCTTATAGGCTTTATTCAATTCGACGATAGCCGCTTGCTGATGCGTCTCAGGCACTTTACGATCAAATTTCAAAAATCTTGGCTTACGAGTTAAAACCAGTCGATGCATCTGCCCAGCAAAGAAAAACATAAAATTTTCATTGGGTGAACGCACATCTATTTTCGGTGCATACATAAAATAGCAATCTATCTCACGGTTAATAGACCAATAGATACTTTGGATATCTTCAAAATAATCACGACGTTTTATCAGTCCTTCTAACCGTCGATAAGCGCTGACATCTTTCAAAATTTTTTCCACATCATCTTGCGTGATGTTTTCAAACACGTAACTCATGGTATTTTCCTATGTAGCAACATATGATAAAAATTGATTTAGCCAGAAAATATCATTCATCCCAATATGCTCTTTATTGTTTTGCATTAATTTTTTAAAAAAAGGAAATTTAAAAATATGAACGTCATTGATTAATGCCTTCGACCATGTTTATTGAATTCATTTTGACTGTCAAGTGTTCAGGTGTTTTTTAGAAAAACTCTAACGCACCTGTAATAAAATCATGATCACGTGGTTCATTGAAACTCTATATAGGATGATGGAAACTCCGTTGTAACGTCTTTCCAAAACCTAATATTTTTTTCATATTCGGTTATGCTAAAAACCCTATATACTTTGTTTATTGTAAATGACATTGCTTGCTGTCGTGCTGACGATTCATTTTTCTCAACTTTATTTCTTTTGATTTATAGCAATCATTATTGTTATCACGTAAACCTAACCATTCACAAAATAAACCTATCCTCTTCTAAAATTCTTGTTCTTTATATTCAATGCACTCAGTTTTTATCAACGGTGTAATCTTGAAAAGACCTATTTTGTAATAACAACAAATTCATTGACGTTTATCAAGAAGCCTTCTAGAATGGCCAAAATTTTTACCCTAGTTCAAAAAAGGACTTTTGTTTCATAATGACTGGAAGTATCACTCCTCCCTCCTCTGTGGAAAACACCTTAGACACAGGCTTGCATTGTTTAGTTATACTTGCTCAAATATTAGACACACCGGCTTCTCTTGAATCTTTACAACGTGAATTTTCTCAACCCAACCAACATTTCAGTGATGTTGATATTTTACGAGCAGCCAAATCTCTTTCATTAAAAGCAAAACGTTTTCACTGTAAAACTGATGACTTAAACCAACATTTATTACCAGCCATTGCCGAATTAAACGATGGTAGTTTTGTCATTATTGGCAAAAACATTTTTCAAGAAAATGAAGATGCAAACCATCAAGAAACGAATAAATCTTCGACTCATTATTTGTTACAAGATCCGCGTCAACAAAAACCACAAATAGTCAACCAAGAAGAACTGCTTAAAAAATGGACAGGGAAATTATTGCTGTTTAGTAACAAGCAAGGCTATTTTAAAAGTAAAGCTGCTAAGTTTGATATTAGCTGGTTTATTCCTGTTTTTAAAAAATATAAAAAACAATTTTATGAAGTTTTTATTGCTTCGTTTTTTTTGCAAATTTTTGCTTTAGTCCTTCCCTTATTCTTTCAAGTGGTTATGGATAAGGTGTTACTCCATAATGGCTTAACCACATTAGATGTGTTAACCATTGCTTTTGTGAGCATTATTTTATTTGATGTGTTTCTTGAAGGGTTTCGTACCTATTTATTTAGCCATACCACCAATCGCGTTGATGTGGAACTGGGAACGAAACTCTTTACTCATCTGTTAGGTCTGCCTCTCGCTTATTTTGAGAATCGGCCCGTTGGACATAGTGTTGCTCGTGTTAAAGAGTTGGATAGTATCCGTAACTTTATTACAGGAAGTGCTCTCACTTTAGTCATTGACTTGTTATTTACCTTGGTGTTTTTTTCCGTTATGTGGTTTTACAGTCCTTACTTAACAGTGATTGTTTTACTCACCATTCCTTTTTACATTGTTTTATCAATAGTCATCACGCCTATTCTTCGCAAGCGTTTAGATGAAAAATTTAAGTACGGCGCACAAAACCAAGCTTTTTTAGTGGAATCAGTCACAGGCGTACAAACCGTTAAAGCTCTTGCACTTGAACCGAATATGCGCAGGACATGGGAGAATCAATTAGCGGATTACGTCAAGTCTTCTTTTAAAACACAACACCTCGGCAATATAGCCAGTCAAATAGCCGCTTTTATTAATAAACTCACCACGATTTTAATTATTTATTTTGGTGCGCAATTAGTCATGTCAGGTGAACTTAGTGTGGGTCAGCTTATTGCTTTTAATATGATTGCAGGACGAGTCAGTAACCCTATTTTAAAGTTAGTACAGCTTTGGCAAGATTTTCAACAAGCGGCCATTTCAGTAGCAAGGCTTGGTGACATTCTCAATACACCGACAGAACAAACCTACGATCCTAACCGCACAACTTTATCAGAGATAAAAGGTGATGTAACTTTGGATGATGTGGTATTTCGTTACCGTCCCGATGCACAGCCGATACTCAACCATGTATCTTTAGCGGTTAAAGCCGGTGAAGTTACCGGTATTGTTGGACGTTCCGGTTCCGGAAAGAGTACACTAACAAAACTTATTCAAAGACTTTACACGCCGGAATCAGGACGTATTTTAATTGATGGCGTTGATTTAGCAAGCGTTGATACTGGGTGGTTACGTCAACATGTGGGCGTGGTTCTTCAAGAAAACTTTCTATTCAATCGCTCCGTTAGAGATAATATTGCTATGACAGCACCTAGTGCAAGCATGGATGAAATTATCAATGTTGCTAAATTGGCTGGTGCACATGATTTCATTTCTGAACTCGATGCAGGTTATGACACAACTGTGGGGGAAAGTGGTTGTCAATTATCCGGAGGACAGCGTCAACGTATTGCTATTGCCCGCGCTCTTTTAACCAATCCTAAAATTTTAATATTTGATGAAGCAACCAGTGCGCTGGATTATGAGTCAGAACGCATCATACAAAATAATATGGAAGAAATATGTCGTGGTAGAAGTGTTTTTATTATCGCTCATCGTTTAAGTACTGTGAGGCGATGTCATCGTATTATTGTTATGGAAAAAGGAAAAATTGTAGAAAGTGGTCCTCATAATGCATTATTAAAAAAGCAAGGTCACTATGCGAGACTTTATGCCCTACAAAATGGCAATGTCTATGGAGAGCATCCTCCACGAAGAGTCATTATTAAACCCAATACGCCTCCACAAAAGAGCTCACAGTCTTGACAACCTCTAATCATAACCAACCTTTAGGTTCAGACAATGATCCTGTTGAAGTCTCAAGAGATATGTACGATTTCGTACCTGGTGTTCTTGAGGTGCAAGATAAACCCCCGTCCCCTGTTGGTAGAGTTTTAGCGTGGACATTACTCCTGTTGTTCGTCGGTGCTATCGGCTGGGCATTTTGGGGGAAAATTGATATTGTTGCCGTTGCCGAAGGTAAAATCATCCCGACATCAAAAGTTAAAAAAATTCAACCCTTTATACAGGGCATGGTCAAAACCATTTGGGTTACTGAGGGACAGTTTGTAGAAAAAGGTGAAAAGCTTGTCAGCTTCGATAACACAATTATACAAACAGATTTTGCACGCCTCTCTGAAGAATTAGGTAGCGTAGAAAATGCATGGTTGAGAGAAACGTTTTTTTTGAAGTTGCAAAAACGTATCAATACAAACAGCGACCATTTTCATCATGACTTTTTACTAAATGACAATTCACTGAAAAACGATTTCATCAAAAATTTATCGAGCATCAATACGGAACAAAAAAACTTTCAATGGTTAATACTTTCTGAACGCTGGCAAGAATATCAAAACAAAATCCGTGTTCTCTTCAGCCAAATTAATGAGCAACGTTCGGCTATTGTGACTAATCATGAATCTATCAAGTCATTATCACAAACGTTGCCATTAATTGCGCAACAAAGAGACGCTTATCGGAAACTTGCACAACAACAAATCACTTCTCATATTCAACTACTCGATGCCGAAAAAGCATACCTTGATGCCAAACAAAACTTAACCTTAGCAATGGCAAGACAAAATGAATTAGAAGCCAACCTTAACAAATCTAAACATCAATTATATGCTAATTTAAGTGAATATCGCTCTAATTCAATACAGCTAATCGAAGAATTACGTGTAAAGAAAAACACCTTAACTAAAGAGAGAAGTAAGCTCAAAGAACAAAATGATTTCTACGAATTGAGAGCACCTGTGTCTGGTTATGTGAAACAGTTATCTTTAACCAGTATCAATGAAGTTGTGACGCCAGCACAAGAGCTTATGCATATCGTACCCAAGAATGACATTTTAATCGTCGAAGCATTACTTCCTAATAAGGATATTGGCTACATTAAACTGAAAGATTTTGCAGCAATAAAAGTCCATACATTTCCTTTCACCAAATATGGTACTGTCGATAGTGAACTCATCATTATTAGCCAGGACGCTGTAGAGCACGAACAGTTTGGCTTAGTCTATCCTTTACGATTTAAACTCAAAAAGAATCATATTCGTGTCAATAACAAAACCGTTGAATTGCTCCCTGGTATGTCAGTATCAGCAGAAATTAAAACTGGGCAACGACGAGTCATAGAATATTTTCTCGCTCCTTTATTGAAATACCAACAAGAAAGTATTAAAGAACGTTAATGGAAGATAGCTTTTTATTATGAAAAAACGATTTAACTATTATAACACACTATTTATGTTAATTTTTTTGTTCTGTGTTTCTAGTAATCTATTCGCAGATTACTCAATGAGTGTATTTAAAGTATTAACAGAACATGATACTGAACAAAAATTAGAAAGTCGGTTTGGTGAGGGATTTCATTTAGGTATGGAGCTTAGCGACTCCTGGTCTCTAGAAATGGCTTATGAAGAGGATAATAAGCTATCTTCGGGAGAACACATCGATTATTCGCGTTTTGGTATTAATTTTCACTATCGACTGTATGACTTTTTTCATCCGATAGTATCGGATGAACCTTCCAATTTAATACCTTCATGGAAATTTGGCGTTTTTCATGAGGAAATAAACCCATTAACCGAGGGTACTCAGGGAGATACTTTATTAAGATTTGGTCCTGGAGTTAACCTACCTATTAGCACTCGCTGGCACCTTAACCTTAATGCCATTGCAGATTATCATTTAGAAGAGTCTTTTATGGACTATTCTATTTATGCAGGCTTTGAATATTTTTTTGAAAAAAATACAAAACCATTTAAAACAGCAATAAAGAAAATACCTTCTCATTCCTCTAAAAATCAACTACTTGTTCACAAAAACAACCAACCTCAGACTATGATTAATTCTTCATTGACCCATCAGAAAGGCACGGATTCTTCTTTACCTCCCAAACCCGTTGCTCCAGAGCAGTCACACTACGATAATGATAATGATGGTATATCAAATACCATAGACAAATGCCCTTCTACTCATAAAAATGTCATTGTCAATAGTCATGGCTGTGAAATTTATGATAGAGATGAAATCATAGTATTCAAAAAATCACTACAACTGTCTCAACAACAAACACTTCTGTTAAATCAATTTTCGCAACAACAGCTTGAACAACTACAAATTTTCCACTCTATATTAACCAATGATAAAGAAGGTATACTGATCGTTGAAGGTTATGCCAATCAACAGGAAGTTAATTCGATGAGAGACCTCACTCAGTCATCAAAACGAACCCAACGCGTAATCGAATGGTTCGTGAAAAAAGGGATTTCTAGAAACCGAATACAAGGCATAGGGAGAGGGTTTAAACAGAGTCATGCTCAGGTAGAGCTCACGATTACGACAACACAATCAATTTTAAAGCGTTTTCTCTAAATAGAGATCTTCGTTTCAAGTAATAAGTACAATCATTTAAGGTCAATAATTATCATTAATAGGATTTTTGGTCAAAATACGGTATAACATTGTGAAAATAACTTTTTAGGTCATTCACAATGAATATTTTTCAAACATTTGCCGTATTTTTCTTTTTTCTTTTTAGTCTAACGGGTTATAGCGAGGATATAGAGCTCATTGGTAAGCTCAATCATCCTATTGCTAATAACGCCGTTGCCCATATCAAAACGCAAGATGATCTCATTCTTTATTCCTTTAATGGATTAAAAAGTGCAAAAGATTGGAAAGCGGTCAGTAACCTTGTGATGAGCTTTTCGATAAAACAACAAAAAAGCCAGACTTTATCTCATGTACCATGGAAAGAAGGCAGATTAGCCAGTATCGCAGCAACCGCTGGTGGCAATATTTATATTTTTGGCGGCTATACCGTTGCAGAAAATCATGAAGAAAAATCAATGCCTGATGTACATCAACTGATCCCCTCAACCAACACCATAAAAAAAATATCTGACATGCCTATACCGGTGGATGATTCTATCGCTCTTGTCTATCAAGATCGTTACATTTATCTTGTTTCTGGTTGGCACGACACGGGCAACGTTAAAGATGTACAAATTTTTGATACGCAAACCTTTGAGTGGCATAAAGCGACGACATTTCCAGGAACTCCAGTCTTCGGTCATGCCGGAGGCATCATAAAGAATGAATTATTAGTGGTTGATGGGGTCAAGGTGGCTGCAGTCGTTGATGGTAAACGCCAATTTAAAATATCAAACGAAGCTTGGCATGGCACTATTGACTTGAAAGACATAAAAAAAATTACTTGGAAAAAAATCCCATCTCATCCTGGCCCAGCACGTTATCGTAGCGCGGCAGCAGCTTATAACAATAAAATTGTTTTTATTGGTGGCAGTGATAATCCTTATAACTTTAATGGTATTGGGTATAATGGCAAGCCTAGTTCACCTTTAGGCAGTATATTGTCCTGGGACATGAAAAAACAAAAATGGCAAAAACATCTCAAAGTTACCACGAACTCTATGGATCACCGGGGTTTGATTATTGATGGTGATGATGGATATATTTTGGGTGGGATGCTAGAACGACAAGCAGTAAGCGATCAGGTGTTAAAGTTTGATCTACTCAATCTAGACTAATTATAGAAAAAGATAATATTAGGTACTTTAATTTTCAGTAAGATAGGAATCCGGTGATGATTAAATTCTTCGATCACTGTGGTTACGATACCTTCTTGTTTTGCAGTGAGGGGCTTGATCTTTTCTGACATAAGGGCACCGATCACTTAAATACCCTTTGAGTCTATGCCATTTTATGAGGATGAACAAAAAGTTTTTGTTAAAGTTCTTGAACCTTTTTATTAAAACGTTCTATTAAATAATGACGACCAGCTTCTAAAGGCCCGTTAATAATAGATGTAGATTGATCCGGCCACATTACCGTTATACTTTCAATGGCTTTTTGTTTACCCAAACCAAAATGAGCATCTAAACCATCAAAGCTTTGATATCCACCCGAAGCCTTTATCCATCGAACTTGAGATAGCTCCTGAGCTTTTACAATGATTTTTGCACCAACACCGAAGGCATTCCCTAAGTGATCACGCAATGAAACGGTGACACTGTAAGATTGCTGTGAAAAAGGGTTTTGATAAACTTGAATCGGACCTTCTGCTGAATTTCCTATAATATCTAAGTCGCCATCCAGATCATAATCCATAGCGACAAAGGAAAACAAACCAAAATTATCTGTTAAGTTCCATGAAAACTGCATAGGTTCAAAGCGTGTACCTTGATAATTTTTCATCGCGACATTCCAGCCATAGTCATTTTCGCGTATTGCAGACTCCGCATTAAAAATATCTTGCCAACCATCATTGTCAATATCAATAAACTTACCATTCCATGTCCATCCACCGGGATGTCGAAAAGTATTTTCTGAAACCGCTTGCAAACCATCTCCTGTATTTTTGTATAACCAATTGCCATTTTTTTGCGGTATAGCGCCAATGAGTTGCTGTTGCTCGTAGCGATCTCCTCGAGACTTAAGTATACGACACACCTTTAGCAGTTTTTCATCAAAGCTGAATTCCTCATCACATGTGAAATATTCAAGGTTATTCGTCACTAAAAACCACATAGTGGTGATTAAACACTGCTGTTGCAGCAAACGCGTTGGCAGTTGATTACAATTTATAGCTTTCCAATTACGGTGTTGTTTGACATCCAGAATGTGTTGATGAGAGCGATTCACCATACAATTATCATGATGTATCGGGTTGGCAATGCTCTTACACGTTTCCACAGTCCATCTGTCTTTAGCATAGACTTCTGGTTTGACTTTATTAATAGGCTCTTGGCCAACCCAAGGTTCACGCATAATCGTTCCCATCGATAACAGATCGGGACGCAAATCATTATTGAAATCACCGACATCCGCACTCATGGAAAATGTCGGTGTTTGACCAATCAATTGCTGCTCCAAGACTTCTTTAAACCCACCTCCAGAACTTAATAAAATACGGTCAGGAACAATAAAATCATTACCAATGTAGAGGTCAACCTGATTGTCGTTATTGATATCAGCAATCAGTGTTGACATAGTTTCGCCAGTGACATTGGTTAAGCTTAATGGCGCTTCTTTAAATTTTTTATTTTCAATAAACGTAATAGCATTTTGGCGATAGCCGTCTAGTTGATGGGAAGCAGTAATGACACCCAATGCCATATTACCATTGAGAACATCGAGATAGCCATTACCATCAAAATCATAAAAACCTGGGCTTATTGTGAGCAGCCCTTGATTATTGGGAATTGTTGTTAAGGTTTCTTCTTTTAAATGTCCTTGCTCACTGTATATCACAAAATTGCCATGTTCATAGGTGGTGAAAAAAAGATCTAACCAACTATCATTATTAAGATCAATAAATGCAACCACATAAGTATTGAACTGTTGAAGCTTGAAGTTCTTTAAGCTGACACGTTCAAACCAGCCTCCTTGATTTAAATAAACTTGTGGGCCATGACTACTTCCTAAGACTAAATCTGGCCAACCATTTTTATCAAGATCCCCCGTTCCTGTACCACGTCCTACCCAGAAAGGATCCGTATAATCACGTATTCCATAACGAAAACCTCGTGTAATTCCTAATTCAAAACCTTCAAATTTTTTAAATTTTAATTCACCTTCAGGGAGCACTTCAGAATAATCGATATTTAAACGTTTTTCTAACAATTGTAAGGATGTATGGCCTTTAACGAATTGATAGGAGCGTGCTGCTTGTTTTTCTAATGGTGCAAAAGGTGATAAGACTTCTCTATCGACAACACTGGTACTGGCACTTTCAAATAAGGCATTTTGCTTTTGATATTCTGTGAGGTTAGGCTCAACAAAAAAGAAACGGTGTAACTGAGGGGCTATCAATGCGACAGTAAATAAAACACAATAACAAGCGAATATGAGAGTACACGCCCATAATCGTGAAACACTACTCCAGACAATAAAAAAAGAATAAATGCTAAATATACCTAATCCACATAACAGAGTAATAACAACAGCGACAGATAGACCTTGCGCATACATCGCATTCGCTAAGATAACATCGAAAGCAACAGGCACCGGTAGTAATGTGGTGACAGCAACAATTAAAGAAAGACTCAAAAAATCAGGCTGTTGTGTGTATAAAGAAAAAGGAATCATTTGAGAAAGCGTGGCACCTAAAAATCCAGCCAACAACATTAAAGGAATGGTTCGAATGCCAATATGAGCAACGCCCTTCGCAGAATCCATCAGACCATTTTTAATAGCATTTATCCAAGACTCATTTGGCAACACACAAGCATTTTCACTTTTTGATGGATTCTGCGTGAAAGCTTCTAGTTTAGACCAATCATTGACTATGGAGTGATTGCGTAACAGCCATGATAAGAAAGGAACCAAGACTAAAACCATGACTAGGGTAAAGGTTACTTTAATTAGCGCAAGGTGCCAAGGAAAGAGTGAAAAGACCATGGTTAACACGACAATATTTAGAGTGGGTGAACTCATCATCATGGCAAATGCCAATTCCAGTCGTTTACTTTGTAATATTCCTTTGAAAACAGGAGCAGCGCAATTGACGCAAACGCCGAGAGGTGTACCAATCAACATGCCATAAAAGGCATTCGTCCATCGCCCCCCACCCGCTTTCAATTGCAATAAAGGTAGAAAAGCGAAAGCGCAGCCTCCGATGATCACTCCAAAGGTCATTCCTTTTAAATTGTTATGAATCCAGTTAATAGTCGAAAAAAGAATTTTTTGCGCCAGGGGCATGCTCTCATGGATCGATAAAATAGGCCACACGGTTAAGGTATCTTGAACTGATCCAGAATTGGCCATTAGCGCCTTGGTATTTAAATCCGGATAGCGTGAACCCATCCAAAAAAACAATGTGATAGCTATAGCCAAAACAGCTATGACAGTCATACGTTTTATTGGTAATGAATTCATAGTCGCTATTTTCTCTCTCTGGGTTTAAAAACATTATTGTGCTTATAATAAACAAAGCCACCGAACAGAGTCGGTGGCTTGTATCAAATTTAGACAAGTAAGAAAAAATTATTGCGTTTTCTTTTTTGCCTTCGCAGTTTTCACGTTAGCTGCGGCTTCTGCTGCAAGCTTTTGATCAATCACTGTTTGCAAGTAATCGGTTAACAGTTTTCTTTCATCAGCATCTAACGTTCTGAAACGTGTAGGAGGCATCACTAAAAGGTGCTCGGTAGGCAGGTTCACACGATCTTGCGTTATTTTTAACTGAGCAACACTCATATCCGTTAAATCCACATTGAACTTAGCTCTTGAAATGCTTTGATCTAACTGGTCATTATGACACTGCGTACAGGCTTGAATCATAATACCTTCGCCATCAAGGCCCGCTTGAACTTTAAAACCAATATCTCTTAACTCATCCCCATCTTTGAACGCTTTTCTAATATCAGGTAACTCTGTGATATCACCCGCTTTATAAGCCACATAAGCATCAGTCATTTGCTGCAATTTTACGGGGTCAGTCACTTTCGCATCATGATAAGGGATTTGAATAATTTCTCCGCGAACATTTTGCTCATAAAGATTCTGCCATGTCTGACTGACACCTGGCACAGTATTATCTTCTGGTTGTTGTGGTGATGTAGCTACGACTTCATCTTCGATATCACCACCATCAAATCGACCTTGCTGTGTGGTTGCATCAAAACCGTTACCGAAACCATTACCACGGATTAAGTCTTCCAAGTTAGCAGGATCTGAACCCGATACCACGAAAGCACCAGGAATACCTGCATATTCTTCATCTTCGCCATGTGCTGCAACGTAATCTGCGATCAATGCTTGTCCTGCATCACGATTGTTTCGGAACCAATGTGTCCATGGGTTATTAAGTTCTTGCATCAACAGATTTTTCTGAGCGTTGATACCTTCCGGCTGATGACATTGACGACAATCTAGGATGGTGTTTTTCAATTCTTCTTCGTGCAATAACGTCCAGCCTGTCCAGTTACTTTCAATTTTATCGGTTAGCAAATCACCTAGAGTACAAGAGTGATCTTCATTACAAACTTGTTCAAAATTGAAAAGATAGAATTCTAAATCACCATTTTTGGGATCATTAGGATCGTTAGGATTAAAGTGTGCCGAAATCACTTCAACAAATTGCTCTCCGCGTACAAAGCCTATCGCGGTAAAGCTTTCATTGAGTGGATTTCTGCCATTCGGTGGCGTAAAAATTATCGCTCTCGGATTGATAGCATTGGTAAACTGCATCACTAACGAACTTGAGTGTCCAGTGATGGCAAATCCAGGGTTACCATTAGCACCATTGTCATTTCGACCTTGTGCATTTGGGTCGAATTCAAAACCTAATGCTCTTTGAAAATCTTTAATATTATTGATAACAGGGAGTTCGTCACCACAAAAGGTTTCTGTGACCTTGTTAATGACGCCTTGTGCTGTCATACGATCACACACTATTTTCAACATTTCAGCACCGCGAGGCACACCGTGTAAAGCATCTTCTTCAGTAGGAATATCATCGTTAAGAATCATGACTTTGTGCGTTAAGACTTGAGCCATTTCAGCACCTTGCAATGATTCAATCGATAACATTAAAGATTCGTTATCTTCGTAAAATTTATCATTAACTAGCGGTAAAGTTAACTTAGCTTCAGCGATACCTGGCTCGATAGTAATAGTCCCATCAACTAAATCAAAATCTTTTTTTGGCTCAGCCGTTTCTGGAGTAACAGTGAAACTCAATGTAATAGGTGTTGGAGAAACACGTGATATGCTTAACATCACATCATGCGTTAACGCATCTTCGGATACATTGGACTCAGCTTCAGCAAAACCTAAAGTTATTGGTGTGTTATCAATAGCTTCTCCAGGCTCTGGTGATGGAGAATTTCCATTATCAGGTGAGCCATCAGCCACACCGTTATTACTCTCATCCGAATTACCTTGGTTACCGCCATTATTACTATTATCGATATTCTCGTTATCGCTCGAATTATCAGATAAAGGATTGGTACTTTCAGTAGTACTACTACCACACCCCGACAGTGCAAGCATCATTGCGACTGTGACTAAGTGATTTCGAAATTTCATTTTTTTCACCCTAAAAAATTAAATGTTCAAACACTTTTAAAATACAATTTTTAATTAAGAATTTGCTAAATCTTTTACGTTGTAGGGTAACGATAGCACAGGGGGTTTTTTTTACAGTTGAGGAGAACCACAGACAACTTGACCATTCGTTCACAAGTTGTTCTTATACTTTGAAATTTGAATAATAATCATCCAATCCAACTGAGACTCATGTCTACATCACTAAAGACAATGTGTAGCTAGCACTCACAGCTGTGATACATTTATGGTGAATTATGTGAAACAGATAGGTTTTGATACAGAAACCTTCAAACCCTGTATTAACAGGTATTTGAAGGTGTATAAAAGATTATGTGTTTTTGAAGTCGCCGAGATTTAATCAAACCAGTGTCGCGTACGATTAGCAAATGCCACTAAGGTTAACATGACAGGGACTTCTACCAATACACCAACGACTGTCGCTAAAGCAGCACCCGAGTGCAATCCAAATAGGGAAATAGCCACAGCAACAGCTAATTCAAAAAAGTTTGACGTACCAATCATGCAAGCAGGAGCAGCAATGTTATGCGGCAATTTCATCAGTTTTGCAGCAGCATAAGCGATGACAAAAATCCCGTAGGTTTGTAGCAATAAAGGAATAGCAATGAATAAGATAGCTAGTGGCTGCGCTAAGATAGTTTCCGCTTGAAAACCAAACAGTAAAACAATCGTTGCTAACAATCCAAACATTGAAAATGGTTTTAATGTTTTGATCAAATCACCTAGTTTGGAGTAGTCATTTTTTTTATCGTAAGCTTTGCGCGTGACCATTCCAGCAATGAGAGGAATCAAAACATAAAGCACTACGGATAAAACCAGTGTATTCCAAGGTACGGTGACATCACTCATACCCAACAAAAACCCTGCAATTGGTGCAAATGCAAAAATCATAATCACATCATTGATCGACACTTGCACTAACGTATAATTGGCATCACCTTTTGTTAAGTGGCTCCACACAAAGACCATGGCAGTACAAGGTGCAACACCCAACAAAATCATCCCCGCAATGTATTCGGTTGCGGTTTGCGGATCTACCCAATCAACAAATAACACTCTAAAAAATAACCAACCCAACAATGCCATGGTGAAAGGCTTGAGCAACCAGTTTATGATCAATGTCAGAAGCAATCCTTTCGGCTTTTTACCAACATCTTTAATTGACGAAAAATCCACTTGAATCATCATAGGATAAATCATGATCCAAATGAGTAATGCTACGGGAATGTTAACATGAGCCACTTCCAACGTAGCAAAAACATGAAAGAGTCCAGGTATAACGTTGCCTAACAGCGTACCTGCAATGATACATAAAGCTACCCATAATGTCAGATAGCGTTCAAAAATTCCCATTGCTGCTTTCTACCTTGATAATTGATGCAAGAGAAGTTGACGTGTTTCATTATCAATGTCATGCCATTTTATGGATAGCAATTTTTTGACGCGCTCTTCTATGGTTTGAATAACATCGTAAAAAGCATTTTTACATTTTTCAGCATCATCGTTGATTTTTGATGGATCGGGTAACCCCCAATGGATTTTTATCGCGCTTCCCATCCAAACAGGGCACATCTCGTTAGCGGCACTATCACAGACGGTTATTACTATATCGGGCTGTAACGATGCAAACTCATCCCATGATTGACTTCTTAAACCATCGACTGGAAAGTTTGTTTCTTGTAAATATTTTAACGTCAAGGGATGTACTTCCCCAGCAGGATGGCTGCCTGCACTCCAAGCGGTTATTTTACCTTGACCGTGAGCATTGGTGATAGCTTCACTTAAAATGCTTCGACAACGATTATGGGTACATATATACAAAATTTTTATCATAAAACACTATACCTACTTTTATTCACATCAAGAATATTGCTTGCTGCTCGTATTGATTTTTCCCCAATTTCTGTGAATAAATCTGTTGATGTTTATACAACAGTCTTATGACAAAAGCATTACAACAAAATGCTTAAAAGATAAGCAGTCCAATTATTTCAAAAATGAGCAATCATTCAATGGCAACAAATTGTTAAAAAGATTTTAATGATCTGGTACGACAATTCAAGCAACGGCTAAGTATAAATTTTTCAAGGCAACGGAAAAGGAATGACGGATAATGATTAGCAGTATGTTTGATATAATTTGTAGAGGAGCAGCTTAGACTCAAATAGACAGCTGCACCTCAAACCCTATGGATTTAAAGGAATGCAAGTATTACGGACAAATTATAGTGCCGTCACAAATAAAATCGTCATCTTCATCGACCCATTCAGTTCGACAGTTGTATGCCACTTGTTTAGTTTCAGTTGTGGTGGAGTATCTTTCACCAATTAAAGTAAATTCATAGCCATATCTCGTTGTCGTTGCTTCGCATTTCCGATAACCAGATTGTTCGCTATAAGAACTAGTAAAATCTTCAATATTTAAATTTTCATATGTAAAATAAGTACAAGATGAGTGGTAGGTTTTAATCGTTTCTGTTCGGTAATCGCAAACCGTTTCATAGCCAGCGAGTACAGGCGTTACCAAGAACATAAACATTATAAAAAAAGTATTTTTCATCATTTGAAGTCCTTCGAAGTTTATATGAATTTCAGATGATATCCCAGGGGATAACAATCAGCATTCTAAAGAGATCTCTTATCACAACGCATCTAAAATCCCGTCAATTTTTTTATTATAAATAACATAATGTTAAGAAAAAAAAGACGCAAATAGATAAGCTCTCTTGATAAAAAATTAAATGTACAGATGAAAACAATGTACAAAGTTAAAATAAACCTGAAGATTTGAATTGACATTCCTCAACTTTAAAACAAACGATCACTTGTTGAAAAGTTTTAAATGCACCTCGAATCCCTTCTACTAATACAAGCATTTTTTAACTTGCCTTCGACTCTTGATAGGCTCTGCATCAAATTGTTGAGAGTTTTTTATAGCAAAAAATGCTGCCTATAATTAAAACTATTTATCGAATAAGAACAAAAGCATTACAACAAAATGCTTAAAAGATAAGCAATTCTGTTTTTATAAAACTGAGCAAAAACTCAATATCAACGAAAGATTTCGTTATGCGGATTTTACCGACCTGCTTTGACGAATCAAATCATTTTGAAAGATAGCATGATAAGATGATTAGCGCCGATGTGATCAATCAGCGTCTGATAGTTTAGCAAGATGGAGGAGAGATTCACTCGTCACTCGGTTGATAAGCCATTCATTTAAGGTTTCAGCCCCTAAACTTTTATAAAAGTCAATGGCAGGTTGATTCCAATCCAAAACACACCATTCCAGACGCCCACAATCTCGTTCAACAGCGATTTTTGCTAAGGACTTTAATAAATGCTTGCCTATACCTTTACCGCGAAATTCCGGTAGGACGAATAAGTCTTCTAAGTGAATACCTTTCTTGCCTAAGAAAGTTGAGTAATTATGAAAGAACAAAGCAAACCCAGCAGGCTCTCCTTGCCACTCTGCGATTAAAACCTCAGCTTCTTTGCGCACAAAAAGACTTTGCTGGATGTCTTCAAGTGTTGCTGTAACCTGATCAGCAAGACGTTCGTACTCAGCTAAAGCCACAATAAAGTTGAGAACTTGTTGTGCATCTTTATCTGAAGCTTTTCGAATCGATAGCGGTGTTTTCTTATTCATGTTATTCAAAGTATGCGGCTAAGTAGTTTTCAAAAGTCACACTATTATCTGCTTCTAATTCTGACTGTCTTTGATGAGATTTTTCAGCTTCTACATTAAAATGCTGCTGCACTTCTTTATCCATAGCGGCTTTGGTCATCACATCTTTATGTTGCTCTGAAGTTTTAAAAGCAAATTCGTAAAAGCCTCCAGGTGAATAATAAGGCGAACGAGAATCTCGCAAAGCGGCAATAATGAGACCCGATAAAGTTTGTTCTGGATGCTCTATTTTTACCTTTGCAGATTCAACAGCCATACTAAAACGGCGAGTTTGGTTGGCTTTATCCAGCAAATGTGCAATTAATGCCATACCTTCTAAAATTTGATGAGCAAAATCCTTTAAAGAGATATCACGATTTCTGAAACGTAACGTCAAACCTCGACGACGGCCCAACTCAACAACCCGTCGTAAATTTTCTTTAATTTCCGCATTTTCACGTAAGGTGATAAAAGGACTATCTTCAAATAAACAGTAAAGCAAAAAACAATCTAAGAAAGCCGCTTGATAAATATCAACGCCCAACGGACTGAAAGGATTCAGATCCAAAGCCCTAACTTCAATATATTCAACACCACGATTAGCTAAAGCCTTAGTAGGTCTCTCACCCATTTTGCTGGTTTGTTTAGGCCGAATATGGCCATAATATTCATTTTCAATCTGCAATAAATTGCTATTAAGTTGCTTGTAGGCATCATCCACCTTCACACCAATATCTTTATAAAATGGCTCCTCTGTGCGGATAGCTTTTTCCAGCCCTTCAATATATTTCTCTAAGGAGTTGTAACTAATATTGAGTGTTGATTGAGCATTGTTTGAATACCCAATATCACTCATGCGTAGCGATGTTGCAAACTTGCCGTATAACGTGCCATTTTCCATAGCTTCAAGGCTTGATTTGTGAGTACGTGCTGATTTTACAAAGCTCTGACAAAGCGCAGGAGATGCGCCAAAAAGATAAGTGACTAACCAGCCAAAACGATGAAAATTACGAATAATTTTAAAGTACTCTGAAGAAATGAAGCCCGAGTCTACCTGCTGTACGCCGGAATATGCCGCATAATTTGCCCAAAATCTTGTTGGAAAAGAAATATTATAGTGGACACCCGCAATGGTTTGCATCACTTTACCGTATCGATGACCTAACCCCACTCGGTAAATATGTTTCATTTTACCCGAGTTGGAATGACCATATTGTGCTATGGGAATGGCAGCTTCAGAGGCCATAACACACGGCATACTCAAGCCCCACAGTAATTCTTCCCCAATATTGTTGTACACAAACTGATGAATATGCTTAAGCCACTCAAAAGGTGCATCAATACTATCTGAAGCTGGTGTAATAAATTCAAGAAGAGCTTCAGAGTAGTCTGTGGTGATAAATTTATGTGTCAAAGCAGAGCCTAAAGCTTTTGGATGCGGCTCTTGGGATAAATAACCTGAAGTTTTAATTCGCAAACACTCTTTTTCTATCCCTCGTTGAATTTTATTGAGTGATAGATAGCGCTCTTCCTGTGCAAGATAGCGAGCGAGGGATTCGATAGATTGACTCAATGACTTTTCCTGTTATCTCATTTCTAACAAAGAAAATACACCTCAAACTTTTGGAAAGAAAAAACGATCTCAATGAGATCGTTTTAGCAATTAAGATGGGAGCTTCACCCCACCCAACGACGTGCATTTTCAAACATTCGAAGCCAAGGACCTCGATCTTGCCACTCTTGAGGGCACCAAGAATATTGTGCGGCTCGGTAGACCCGTTCTGGGTGCGGCATCATTAAAGTGATTCGTCCATCGGCATTCGTTACAGCAGCGACCCCACCTTTGGAACCATTCGGATTCTCCGGATAATGTTCAGTGAGTTGTAGACGATTGTCAACATAATTCGAAGCAACTAACTGTTTTTCATTTGCTTTTACGAAATCTTGTTCGGATGCAAATTGCGCTCGCCCCTCACCATGTGCGACCGCTATAGGTATAGCAGAGCCTTCCATACCCTTAAAAAATATCGATGGCGACTCAGCTATTTTGACCATAGATAATCGAGCTTCAAATTGCTCGGAGAGGTTACGCTCAAAACTTGGCCAGTGTTCACTACCAGGTATGATCGATGCCAAACGCGATAACATCTGACATCCGTTGCAAACCCCAAGAACAAAAACGTCTTTACGCTCAAAGAAAATTTTAAAGGATTCTTTGAGATTTGCGTCAAGCAAAATGGCTTTAGCCCAACCTTGTCCTGCGCCTAACACATCACCGTAGGAGAAACCTCCACAGGCCACTAAACCTCTGAAATCAGATAAGTCTACTTTACCTTCCACCAAATCACTCATATGAATGTCGCAGGCAGTAAAACCAGCTTTGGTAAATGCTGCGGCCATCTCAACATGACCGTTAACACCTTGCTCTCGCAAAATAGCGACTTTTGGACTGGTATCTTGCTTGGTAAATGTATCTGGTAAAGCTTCGTCAATATCGAAGGTCAGGTTTGGCGACAAACCTGGATTATTCACATCGAGTTTGCTCTCACGCTCTTGGTCTGCACAAGCTGGATTATCACGCAATTTCTGCATATGGTAGCTAACGGCTGACCAGCTCCTCTTCAGATCGACTAATGATTCATTTAAAAGTTCGTGGTTAGCTTGCAAAACATGTATGGCGTGGGTCTGTTGCCCTGGAACTTCTCCTACCTGAGTCATCAAATCTGAGACTTGTAACTCGGCTGCGAGCGCCAAAAAAGCTTCGACATGCTCATCGATAATTTGCACGACAACACCCAACTCTTCATTGAAGAGCCACTCGATAGCAGCGGCTTCTTCCGGCAAAGCAACAGTGAGGCCCGTATTTCCGGCAAAAGCCATTTCACACAATGTTGCCCATAATCCTCCATCAGAGCGGTCATGATAAGCACTAATGAGCCCAGCTGCTTTCATGGCTTTTATTGCTTTGAAAAAACGTTTTACCAATTCAGGTGCATCGATATCTGGAACAATTTGACCTAATTGATTCGTCACTTGAGCGGCAATGGAGCCCGCCATTCGTGCTTGTCCACGACCCAAGTCGAACAACCACAGCTGACTGTTCTTTTGTTGCAACTGAGGTGTTAAAGAATGACGAATGTTTTTTACGGGAGCAAACGCAGAAATGATCAAAGAAACCGGCGCAATCACTTTTTTATCAACTCCGTTTGCTTGCCAAGTGGTGCTCATAGACATTGAATCTTTTCCCACCGGAATGGTGATGCCCAAAGCTGGACATAACTCTTCACCGACGGCTTTGACAGCTTGATAAAGATTAGCATCTTGGCCTTCTTCGCCAGCTGCTGCCATCCAGTTCGCCGATAAACGAATATCCTTTAAAGCTGCAACGTCGGCAGAAGCAATATTTAAAACAGCTTCAGCAACTGCCATGCGTGCCGCTGCCGCTGCGTTTAATGTCGCTAAAGGTGTTCGTTCTCCCATCGACATAGCTTCACCTTCAAGACTTTCATAACTCGCTGCAGTTACCCCACAGTCAGCAACCGGTACTTGCCATGGACCAACCATAGGATCACGATTAATCAAGCCAGTTATCGTACGATCTCCAATGGTTATAAGGAAACTTTTATCGCCCACAGTGGGTTCTTGTAAAACGCGATAGGCCAGTTCTTTAAGGCCAATATCCCATTTGATTATTTCTCCTTGCTGCACATGACTGCTTACTTCACGATGCATTTTAGGCGGCTTGCCAAACAGCAGATCCATCGGAATATCGATAGGTTTATTGGTAAACTCTTCATCGGATAGTGTCAGATGTAATGATTCAGTCGCTTCACCCACTACGGCAAATGGACAACGTTCTCGCGAACAGATAGCTTCAAATGTCCCTAAGTTTTCTGGAGCGACAGCCAAAACGTAACGTTCTTGTGATTCATTACACCAAATTTCAACCGGCGACATTCCAGGCTCGTCACTCAACACGCGACGCAACTCAAAATTCCCACCTCGCTCACCATCGTGAACTAATTCAGGTATAGCATTAGAAAGGCCACCAGCCCCTACATCGTGAATAAATGCAATAGGGTTGTTATCTCCACGCGACCAACAAGCATCAATCACTTCTTGACAACGCCTTTCCATTTCAGGGTTATCTCTTTGCACAGAAGCGAAATCCAATTCTGCTGAGCTACTTCCTGCTGATACCGATGAAGCTGCTCCACCACCCAAACCGATTAGCATGGCAGGGCCACCCAACACAATTACTTTGTAACCCGGTTTTATTTCACCTTTCTTAACATGAGACTCCCGGATGTTGCCCATGCCACCTGCTATCATGATGGGCTTATGATATCCCCAATGATGCTCAGCATTTTTCTCGGTGGATATTTTGTAAACATTGTTATGTTGCGGCATAGAGAAAGTTCGGAAATACCCTAAAATGTTGGGCCGACCAAATTCATTATTAAAAGAAGCAGAACCGATAGGCGCTTCCAGCATAATATCTAATGCCGACACAATTCTTTGAGGTTTACCTACAGAGTTTTCCCAAGGTTGCATTAGCTCAGGAATTTCCAAGTCAGACACGGAAAAACCCACAAGGCCAGCTTTCGGCTTAGCTCCCCGCCCTGTTGCGCCTTCATCGCGTATTTCACCACCCGAACCCGTTGCTGCCCCAGCGTGTGGAGCAATAGCTGTAGGGTGATTATGTGTTTCCACTTTCATCAAGATATGTATAGCTTCTTGCTGATAACCATACTGATGGGTTTCTGGCTGAACAAAAAAACGTGGAGCGTCATGGCCGGAGATAACTGCGGCATTATCTTTGTACGCACTCAAAACACCTTCACTGTTTTTTTCGTGCGTATTTTTTATCATTTTAAAAAGACTTTTTTCTTGGGTAGTACCATCAATAGTCCAAGAAGCATTAAAAATTTTGTGTCGACAATGTTCCGAGTTAGCTTGCGCAAACATCATCAATTCAACATCTGTTGGATTTCTACCTAGCTGAGAAAATTGCTCTACCAAGTAATCCATTTCATCATCTGCTAAGGCGAGTCCCAATGTTTTATTGGCATCCTCTAACGCGATTTTTCCACCTTGGAGAATATCAATTGATAGAAATTTCTTAGGCTCGCTATTAGCAAAAATCTGCTGAAGCTCTTCTGGTTGAGCAATCACTGACTCTGTCATGCGATCATAGAAAACATCTAAAATCTTTTGCCGCTCTTCAACCGAGAAAGAAGCCAAACCTTTGATGTTAAGCAAACGACCATGTTCAATTCGGTGTACAAGATTGAGGTCACAACGCCTAGCTATATCCGTCGCTTTGCTTGACCATGGTGAAATCGTTCCAATACGCGGTGTAATAAATAGCTGCTCTTTAGTCAACGTTAAGGCTTGTTGCTGCTTAGCGTTTAAAAGCTGTGCAAGCTTTTCCTTAGATTGTTGATTAAGAACTGAAATTGTGTCTACTAAATAGACAGTTTGGATGTTGACGTCTTTTTCTACAAGATGAATATCTTGTAGTTTTAAAGCAGAGCATTTTTTTTTAATACGAAAAGGCGAAAGTGCAGAATTACCGAAAAAGATTAGCATGTTTTTCACTCATTAAACGGCGGTTGAACGGCGAGGGCGTTGATTATAACCCTATCTGTCTTACCTCTCAAATAACTC
>JBCCZV010000005.1:0-62279 GCA_039187085.1 Pseudomonadota bacterium | reverse complement strand
ATTTTTAGGAAATTATGACTAGAAAATTTAAGAAGGATTACATTCTTTAATCATTTCTTAATATAAGAACTCCTCCTATTTTTTATTCTGATATTGCTTTGAAGCATGATTAAATTTTCGGAGATTGACGGTTTTACCCTGAGGTCCGAACGATAAAGCTGTTTGCCAATTGATTAGTGATGGCGAACAAATAACTTCATCAAATCCATACAGAAGTTTTTTACATGTCTGATGCAGGTAACGCCCAACCAAAATCTGCTTCTTCACCATCAAAAAAAAGATGTTGAAGATCATATCCTGAGGACCACGTTGATAGCTCACAAATGTTAAGCTTTGGTTTAAAACCTATTGAGATAAATACCTCATGGAAATGACATGAATGATAAAATGTAAATAATCAATATTCATTTTTACTGACTTGTCATCTATGGTCGTTGCTTCTCCTTGCACCTTCAATTAGTATCGAACACGTCATCGTTCTCGCATTAAAGGAAAATATTATGATGAAAAAAACATTGATTTCAGGATTATTTTTCTCTTCATTTTGCATGGCTGTATCTGCACAAACCTCCACCATCGTTGGACAAGGAGAATTTAATGCCACACCATTAGCCAACGAAATTATTGGCAATTCAACCTGTTCCGCCGGCAACATCAGTCACGAAGAAGTTAACTTTCGTTTAACACTGGATGAAAATACGTCCAGCAACGCTCCAGCACCCGAGCCAGAGCTATTTTTAGTAGGGGCTAATTTTAAAATTTCTTGCCTTTCAACATTAAATTTTGCTGGATTTGAAAAAGTTGAATCTGATGGTTTAGGTGGATACACAGCGACTTTACGTTTACAAGAGAGTTGGATATTTAACGATTTGCGCGCTTTAATCAATTTCCGTTTAGAGCCCAATCCACCTGCTGCACCCGACGAAGAGCCCTCTCAAACACCTCTGTCTGAGAGACTGAATGATATGACCATCGCTTTTGAAGCCTACAGCGGAAGTGCTCCATTAGCCTTAAATACTCAGAACTCTGCTGGGGATGCTCCCGCGCTTTTCCTTGGTTCAATGAATTTCGTCAATACCACTCGCGATATCCCTACAGAAACCCTTGCAGGTTATACTGCTCACGAACCCAGCTTTAGCGATATTAAATATTATCAAGATATCGACCAAGGTTTGATCATTCGTGGTGATGCTGAATTATTAGTGAAAAACAATCAACGCGAAGTAAAAATCGAATTGGCGGGCGAACAAGGCACCGAAGTCATTACACTTTGGCATTTGTCAGATGATTTACTGGAAGTTTGGGGTTCCGGCTCACAATATTTAAAAACGGTTGAAAGCCAATGGACGTTACGAGTCGCTAATTTTGAATATATACCAGCGGGAGGCAATTATGGAGCAGATCTTATTGTTTTCTTTGAAGTGACTGATGGCTTCAATATCTACCACTTTGATCTACCTTTTCAATATAATGGTTTTGAATGGATACAAACATTCACTTCAATGCCATTAAACACGATGTATTCGCAGAAAATACGTTCTGCCAACGAAGGTCCTATACACTTTCCTTTCTAGTCATGGGAAAAGGCTTTCGATTAAATACAAGTCATTTTGAAGCATAAAGGCTTCTTATCCTGGATTTGTTCATGGTGACAAATCCAGGATAGCTCTAGACTTTAATACCTTTTCTGCTATCTACCCCTAGAGATGCCAATATCCTATAATAGGCCGCTGACTTGCCGATTAAAAAATTCTTTGGCTATCCAATAAGCCAAAAATAGTATTTTGATAAGGCTTACCTACTTGACTGTATCATTTCAGGTGAATTATTCAACGATCGACTGAGAACAATGGGTTGTTTTATGAACTAACCTTGTCTCATTTTTATTAACTAGTACTTTTGGTTAATATAAAAAACTTCCATGATCAAGTAGGGTGAGAGGTTTTCGCGACTCGCCAATAAATTACAAATACTAAAAATAGAAATTGTCGGAGAAATTGACGATGCCTGCTGCTTTTTTTCTTATTTTTTTGCTTCTTTTAACCCAATCTCCGAGTACTGAAGCGATTGAGTATGACTATCATTTTAAGCCATTAGAAAGCTTTCTTCCTACGCAAAAAATCAGTCGTTTCGGCAGCTTCGTTTTTGATGATCGAAATTATCTGTGCCTGTCTGCAAAAAACCAAGGCTTGCACTGCTTTGATGGCATTCACATGAATGAGGTCAGTGGCAAAGAGTTTGCCGGCCTACTCAAAGTTGGCGGACAGGTGGTCGGGGCGACTCGCAAACAATTATTTCATTTAGTCAATGGTAACATAGAACTCTTTGATGCTTCGTTACAGCCTCAGTTGAAAGAAAACGAAAAAATTTCCCAGTTGTACCATAAAGATAACCATGCTTTTTTCCTACTGACTAATTACGGTATTCATATAGCCGAAAATACCGGCACCAAAGTAATTTACACCACAGAAACGGAAAGCTTCTCTTATGTAGCCCCCTACGATGATAGGCATATTCTTTTAGGGAATTTTAACGGTCTATTTACACTCAACGTACTGACGCAAGAAAAACAGCTGGTTTTTAAAAAAGCGAAAGTTTACGAAGTTACTGAACAATATTATTTAACCAGTAAAGGCGTTTACGATAAAAGTACACATGAGCTACTTTGGGAAGGAGAATTCTTTCGCAGCTTACCAGTGGATGACGATACCTTGTTAGTGGCCGGTAGCAAAGGCATTTGCTCAATCAAATTGCAAAGAATAGCTTGCGATAAGCTCTTCAGCGATAGCCAACTTTCTGATGTCACAGGATTCTCGCTGATAAAAGATGAATATAATAATATTTATGCATCCACAAGCTCTGGGCTCTTTGTTTCCAGCCCACGTATACACCAACAACTCACTAAAGAGCATGGATTAAGCAGTAATCGGGTAACTTCACTTGAGCTTTTATATGGTAACAGTCTCTTCATTGGCACAAGCAACGGTTTAAATCGCTTAGACTTACAAACCCAAAAAATATCCACAATTGATGATACTAGAGGGTTTCGTATCCATAGCTTAAAGATAATTGATAATCATTTATGGATAGGTGTAACCAATCAAGGTGTATATCGAATGGATCTAGATTCATTCGATATCCAAAAATATATAGATATTCCGCAAGGACACATTCTTTCAATTATGGAATATGAAGATGCCGTATTTTTCGGTGTTAAAGACATAGGGTTGTTTAAATATTCTAAAGCGGGTGAACTTCTTTTAAGCCGTAAACAAGTACATTTTAAAAATATAGAAAAAATTCAAGCCTGCTTTAATAATTTATATGTTGGCACTTCTCGCGATGGGTTAATACGCATTAATAGCGAAGCTGTTATCGAAAACTATTCTTCTAAAACTAATCTACATACTTTTGACTGTTGGAAAGATTCTATCGTTGCGGGATCTTTACTGGGCGAAATTAAAACCTTAGGAAAAGATTTAGGTCTTATTGAACAGTATAAGAAAGACAGCGCTATCTACAGCATTCTTAACTATGACAATTCATATTTGACTATTAATGAGCAAGGTATTTACTTTGCTGACATTGATAGGTTAGTAGATTTAGATCATGAATACTTTCTAAACGTGATTGCACGCTATAAAAATCATTTAATGGTAGGTAGTGAAAAAGGTTTATATATTATTGATTTAATGAAAGCAAAAAACCAAAGCCAGAATATCCCAGCTTTGGCATTATCAATAACGGATAAAGGAGATAAAGGGGCTCAAATTCTTAAAGTACGCTCTGACAATTTGATGGCTGTACGAGATTACGACTTTTTTATGTCAGAAAATAATGAGCATTTTTATCACATCACTCAAATGACCGATATCTTTGTTTTCCCTGAACACCCCCCTGCAAATTTGTACTTTTACATGAGTGATAAAAAAGGAAATCGTAGCCCTGTAAAAACACTGTCCTTACCGTCAAAATCAAACAATAATTATCTGTGGCTTACAATTATTTGTGTTGTGAGCCTTTTATTGCTGAGCCTTTTACTGTTTAATTACCGCAAGTCCATTAAGTTTAATGACTCAATAACCACCAAACGATTGAATAAAGCTATGATTGAAGTTGATCCGCTACCCCAACCGCTGAATGAGGTAACGCAATGCACTTTGACCAAAGCCATGATCAATCAGGTGGCGACTAAGCTTAATCGAACGGAAAATAAAAATACGCATGAATACCGACTGGCTTGCTTGAACGAATTACTCAATCAAAAACAGAAGTATCTCCCTGGCAAAGAAATAGCTAAAGAGATAGGTATTGATGAAACCAAATTAAGATATAGCATTCGTACAATATTTGGTGCAGGTTCGGTAAAAGACTACACCAATCTATATTTACAATTGCGTGAGGAGAATGGGTGTGAATTTACTTAAATTATTAACAATATTTTTGGTTTGTTTATTAGCAAGCCAACCCCTATATGCATTAGAAAGCGAAGACTCCATTGAAGTGCTTTTTGGTGAAAACGAGTTTGGAGAAATGACGGTAACCATTCAAACCGATACACCCGATTCAGAATCAGTAGCGTCCATGGCGGAATACTTTGAAAGCATTGCCGGTGCCGAAGTCATTATCATTGAAGAAAGTGACCAAACTCCCATCTCAACAGAATCTACATTTTTCGGCTTAGAATCATCAATAGTTACAGAGAGAATACAACCTACGGATGATCCAAACGGAATTAAGGCTAATTAAATTTTTCTTTTTCTAGCC
Organism: Pseudomonadota bacterium; assembly: GCA_039187085.1. GTDB lineage: Bacteria > Pseudomonadota > Gammaproteobacteria > Enterobacterales > JBCCZV01 > JBCCZV01. Next base: position 57,512 of record JBCCZV010000005.1, on the reverse strand, counting down.
TAGTTGTCACTAACAAGCTGCTCTTTAAAATGTCAGCTTGATTTGCTTTGCAACAACCGCACTCAAATCATCGAACATACTGGTAAACCAAAACTCTTTTCTTTTTCGATGATTTGAACATTTATCCAGTCTACTAAATTTAAAAGCATACGCTTCAATCATCCTTAAACATTTCCATAACCAAAAGCTCACTTTTCTTCTGCGCTTTTTTTCATCACTTTTTGAGCGGCTTGACATTTTAAAATAGATGCAATTTGTCGGTTAAATCTCACGTTTATTTGCGTTACAATGGCCAGTCTTTAAACCTTATCCACAGCAGCTCGCATTGCGCGACACATTTTCTGAGGACAATGAAAGTAATGGCAGAATATAGTGTATTTACTTCAGAGTCAGTCTCTGAGGGCCACCCCGATAAAATCGCCGATCAAATTTCTGATGCCGTTTTAGACGCTATCATCGCTCAAGATCCCAACGCACGTGTGGCATGTGAGACCTTCGTGAAAACCGGAATGGTCATTGTGGGTGGAGAAATCAGCACGTCTAGCTGGGTTGATATCGAAGAAATTGCGCGTAACACCGTCAAGAAAATTGGTTATAACAGTTCTGACATGGGGTTTGATTGGGAATCCTGTGCGATTTTAAATGCCATCGGTAAACAATCAAAAGATATCGCGCAAGGCGTCGATCGCGAAGAGCTGCTCAATCAAGGTGCTGGCGATCAAGGTTTAATGTTTGGTTATGCCACTAACGAAACCGATGTTTTAATGCCAGCTCCCATCACTTTTGCCCATCGTTTAGTGCAAAAACAAGCTCAAGCGCGTAAAGGTGGCACACTTGCCTGGTTGCGTCCCGATGCCAAAAGCCAAGTCACTTTCCGTTATGAAAATGGTAAACCCGTTGCCATTGAAGCTGTGGTTTTATCGACCCAGCATGCCCCGGAAATTTCTCAAAGCGAGCTTGAAGAAGCCGTTCGCGAAGTCATCATCAAGCCTGTTTTACCGAGCGAATGGCTCGATAGTCGCACCAAATTTTTTATTAATCCCACCGGACGTTTTGTTATTGGTGGTCCGCTTGGCGACTGCGGCTTAACAGGACGTAAAATCATCGTTGATACTTACGGCGGTATGGCTCGCCATGGTGGCGGTGCTTTTTCTGGGAAAGATCCCTCAAAAGTCGATCGTAGTGCGGCGTACGCTGGTCGTTATGTAGCGAAAAACATTGTCGCTGCTGGCTTGGCTGACCGTTGTGAAATTCAAGTCTCTTATGCGATTGGTGTGGCAGAGCCCACTTCTATCAGTATTAATACTTTTGGCACAGGAAAAATCGACGATGACTCCTTAGTCAAACTGGTACGTGAATATTTCGATTTACGTCCTCGCGGTTTGATAGAGATGCTAGACTTATTACGACCTATCTATTCCCCAACAGCCTCTTACGGTCATTTTGGTCGCGAAGAAGCCACTTTTACTTGGGAAAAGACAGATAAAGTACAAGCATTGAAAGACGCTGCGGGCATTTAACCCATCCTATTTTAAGCGACATGCGTATGATGGATGTCGCTTTCAGTTCCTGACAATCACCCATTTTCACCAGATAGCCGCGTTTAATAGCGGATTACCACGATGGAGCATCTATCATGAGTGCAACAGATTTTAAAGTTAGAGATATCAACTTAGCCGATTGGGGCCGTAAAGAGATTTCAATTGCTGAAACCGAAATGCCAGGTTTGATGGCGGTCCGCAAAGAATATGGTAACGAGAAGCCTTTGCAAGGCGCACGCATTGCCGGTTGTTTACACATGACCATTCAAACTGCCGTACTTATCGAAACCTTAACTGCTTTAGGTGCCGAAGTGCGCTGGTCTTCTTGTAATATCTTTTCAACACAAGATCATGCAGCTGCAGCGATTGCGGCTTCAGGCGTACCCGTATTCGCTTGGAAAGGTGAAACGGAGGAAGAATACGAGTGGTGTATTCATCAAACGATTAAAGGCCCGGACGGCTGGACTCCCAACATGATTTTAGATGATGGCGGCGACCTTACGGTAATGATGCATAAAGATTACCCTGAGCTAATGGCCGACATCAAAGGTATCACCGAAGAAACCACCACTGGGGTTTTAAGACTGTATGAAATGGCCAAAAAGAATGAATTACAAGCACCAGCCATTAACGTTAATGACTCCGTTACTAAGTCCAAATTTGATAACCTTTACGGTTGTCGCGAATCGTTAGTTGATGGTATCAAGCGCGCCACTGATGTCATGATTGCCGGTAAAATTGCACTGGTTGCTGGTTACGGTGATGTCGGCAAAGGCTGTGCGCAATCGTTACGCAGCTTAGGGGCCACGGTTCTTATCACAGAAATCGACCCCATTTGTGCGTTACAAGCAGCTATGGAAGGTTTCCGCGTGGTCACTTTGGAAGAAGCCGTTAGCAGCGTCGACATTTTTGTTACTGCAACCGGTAACTTCAATATCATCAAACACGATCATATGCTAGCGATGAAAGACCAAGCCATCGTTTGTAACATTGGTCATTTTGATAACGAAATTGATGTTGCTTCATTAAGTCAATATGAGAAAGAAAATATCAAGCCACAAGTGGATCATATTATTTTCCCTGACGGTAAGCGTATTATCTTATTGGCAGAAGGACGTTTGGTAAACTTAGGCTGCGCCACTGGCCACCCCAGCTTTGTGATGTCAAACTCTTTCACAAACCAAGTGCTGGCACAAATTGAGTTATGGAAAAATCACAGCAACTATGAGAAAAATGTTTTCGTATTGCCGAAACATCTTGATGAAAAAGTAGCACGTTTACACCTAGAACGCATCGGTGCCAACCTCACGACTTTAACCCAAGAACAAGCTGATTACATTGGTGTTAAGGTTGAAGGGCCTTTCAAAACCGACCATTACCGCTACTAATTGGACAAAATTGCCTTAAGCTATATACGCCAATAAATCAGAGCACTGAGAGAGTATTGCTAGAAGAGACTCTCTCTCAGTGCTCAAACTTATAGAGTCCGTATTTAAGGCTAAAACCTGCTTCTCCTGGAATTGATCAGCTTATTGACGTTTTCTAACATTGCTATGCGCATCCATCGACTCTACCACCCTGAGCCATTACCTTTAAACCAGCCTATCACTCTCACTGATGAGGCTCATGCCCACTTGACCAGAGTCTTACGCGTTAAACTCGGTGCCTTGGTCGAGTTATTTAACGGCGATAGTTTTGCTTATCATGGCGAAGTGAATCAGCTCGATAAAAAAACAACGCAAGTCATTTTACGCCGTAAAGACGCGACTCAAAAAGAGTCACCTCTACGCATTCATTTGGGTCAAGTCATTTCACGTGGTGACAAAATGGATTTTACATTGCAAAAAGCTGTGGAGCTTGGCGTATCACGCATTACTCCACTTACTAGCGAACGTTGCGGAGTCAAACTCGATACACAACGTTTACAAAAAAAACAAGAACACTGGCAAAAAGTTGTGATTAGTGCTTGTGAGCAATCGGGTAGGAATCTTGTACCGAGTGTCAACCACCTCAGCACTCTCTCCTCGTGGTTCGAGCCTATTGATGCTAGCGTCACCAAAGTCGTCATGGATTGGCGAGATGCCCAACGCTTGTCTCAAGTGATGGATGCACAAACTCAAGACTTGTGTATTTTAGTGGGTCCAGAAGGTGGGCTGACCGCGCAGGAAATTGATACCGCTATCCAGCAGGGATTTCAAGCGGTTACTTTAGGGCCACGCATTCTACGTACCGAAACAGCAGCCTTGGCTCTGATTAGCGCAGCCCAACTGCTCGCTGGCGATTTTTAAAGCACGCACTAGCGCGATCGCGCATTACAATTGAATACTTTGCCATCGTCTTTTTTGCCACATACCCATAAAAATCATGGCTTGAACCGAACGATAAGCCACTTGCACGATCCAAATGGCACTCAAGCCTAACCCCAATAATGGCCCAACGCAGAAGGTGAGCGGTAAGCATACTAGCCATTGAGCGACTACTGTCACCCGCATGGTTTGGCTGGTTGCCCCTGCGCCTTGCAAAGCGTTTAAAAATACAATGCCCATAGCATCCAGAGGCATCATCAACCCCACTAAACGCAGAATAGGCGCGCCATTTTGAATGAGTTCTTCATCATCAAAGAAAAAGCCCAAGAAAAATTCCGGAAAGATAGCTAACGGCACACCAATTAAACACACAGCGACACTGGCCACTTTAGCCACATCCCAGGCCCATGCATGCGCATCTTCCGGCTCTTTACGTCCCAAGGCTTGGGAAACCAGAGTGCTCGCTGCCAAACCAAAACCAATACAGGGTAAAGCCGCTACCATCAGCAAATTAACGTATATGTTGGATAAGGCCACTTCATCAGTACCGACTTGACTGATGATCCAAAAAAACACCGTAAAACCACCGGCAAAAAATAATTGTTGCAAAGAAGCCGGGATGGAAATTTTCAATACCTGAGAAACCACATGACGCTTCGGCATCGTCCAACCAAAACCGAAATGACGACACTTTATATAGGCATAGATCATATAAATGAGAGACCCACACATCAAGGAAATGGAAGTTCCTAAACCGGCACCCAAAGCCCCCATTTCAGGAAAAGGCCCAACACCAAAAACCAAAAGGTAACTGACAGCTACATTAATGATATGAATCGTAATAATTGTGCGCAAATAAACCCGAGTTTGTCGAATGGCACTGAAAAAGCCGCGAAAACAAAAATTGATACCTAAAGCCGCAATACCAGCAAAACGGGCTTGTAAATAGGGTAAACCTTCTGCAATTAATGCTTCATCATCCAGCATAAAGTTAAGCAGTTGCGGGGCCAATACTATTAACGCGACAGAAACAGGAATCGCAAACGCTAAATTAATGGCGATACCGGCATTTAATGGTCGGGCGGCTTTCTTCAATTGGTTTTCCCCCATGCGCCGTGCAACGATAGCTTGCACGCCCACACTTAAACCAATAAAGACAGAGGCCGCCACAAAATTGATAAAAGAACAAAAACCCACAGCTGCGATAGCTGTAGGTCCTAAATGGCTCACCATTTTGATATCAATGATGTTGAGCAAAGTCTGCGACATCATTCCACCAATAATGGGAAGCGCCAACACCATTATTTCAGATAAGCGCTCTTTTTTTACGCCATAGAAACCTCGACGACCGGATAACAAATTAGAAGGATTATTCATTCTTTATCTAAAGTTCCTATGCTCAACCGGACTTTAAAAAGCCCTTGCAATGCACCAAACGTCGATACGCTTAGCGCCGCTTTCTTTCAATGTTTGCGCTAGGGCTGCAACGGTAGCGCCCGTGGTCAGGACATCATCAATAATAGCCACATGGCTATCAACGGTTTCATTAATCTCAAAAACAGCTTCTACGTTTCGAGCACGTTCTGCATGAGTTAGTTCACTCTGTGAACGGGTATTTTTTATACGCCGGCATTGTGAGGAAACCGGAATTGCGAGCTCGCAATCGCGCAAGCGCTTTGCTATTTCAACAGCTTGATTATATCCACGTTCTCGATGACGTTTTGGATGCAGAGGCACTGGATATAAAGTCGAGGGTAAAGACTCTTGCTCTGAATATGCCGCTTTAATCACACTGTTAAGTTTATTACAAAGGGAATCTAGGATAGTCACTTGTTGATGGTATTTGAAGCCATGAACTAAAAAGTTGAGAGGCGGCGCATAACGATAAGCTGCCAATATTATAGTAGTTGTCATCCGTTTTTCTCGACATTGACCGCAAAAACCCGCTTGATCCACTTGCATAGGTAATGCGCAGCCTTTGCAAGCCCCCCGTATTTCTTGCAATTCACTGAAACAAAATTCACACACTTTTTCATTGGATGTTATCGCTGTTTCGCACAGATAACAGGCATTTAGCCCACTCGTTCGAATAAAGCGCGGCAAAAAGCTGTTTGCCAAAATTCACCTCCCTGGTTGACAGTGATAGGGTTAAAGCTATGATAGTTGAGTTCTACTAGGTCACCTAACAGCCCCACTGCGAGTAACTGCAGTGCCATGATAACGAGAAGATGATGACAATGACTAATTCTGCCTTTGACCTTGCTTTTCAAGGAAACCTACGTCACAACTGGCAACTCAACGAAATCCAATCCCTCTTTGCTTTGCCATTTAACGATTTATTATTTGCAGCACAGACCATACACCGTCGTCATTTTAATCCCAATCAGGTACAGACCAGCCGTTTACTGAGTATTAAAACTGGGGCTTGCCCAGAAGACTGCGCTTATTGCCCGCAAAGTGGACACTTTAACACTGAGCTTGAAAAAGAAAAACTCTTAGCGATTCAAGAAGTCATCACAGAAGCCAAAGAAGCCAAGGAAAGCGGAGCAACCCGATTTTGTATGGGGGCAGCCTGGCGCTCACCGCGTGCCAAAGATTTGGACGTTGTCATTGAAATGGTTAAAGCTGTCAAAGCGTTAGGCATGGAAACTTGCGTTACCTTAGGTATGCTTTCCTCTGATCAAGCTACGGCTTTGAAAGAGGCCGGCTTAGATTATTACAATCACAATATTGATACCTCTCGTGATTACTACCAACAAATCATCTCCACACGCACCTTTGATGATCGCCTCGACACACTTGAAAATGTGCGTGCCGCTGGCATTAACGTCTGCTGTGGCGGGATTATTGGCATGGGAGAAGAAGAAGTCGATCGCCTGCATTTTCTGATGGAATTGGCCAATCTACCCGAACATCCACAGAGTGTGCCTATCAATCGCTTAGTAGCTGTTCCAGGTACGCCATTAGCGGATACACAACCTCTCGATGATATCGAATTTGTCCGCACTATCGCGGTAGCGAGAATTATGATGCCTCAATCCTATGTGAGGCTGTCTGCAGGGCGCGAAACTATGTCGTCAACAACTCAAGCTTTGGCCTTTTTTGCCGGGGCCAATTCTATTTTTTATGGTGACAAATTATTAACAACCCCTAACCCCGAAGAAAATACCGATCATCAATTATTCGCTTCGCTGGGTATTCAACCTGAAATGCGCTTAGAATCCGAGGTTAAAACTGCACCGTTACCTCAACAACAAGAGGAAAAACCTCTGTACTATCCGGCGTAAATCTCAATATGCGGATGAATCAAGTTGCCGAAGATTGGATAGCACAACAAGCTCAACAACGCGAGCAAGAGCACCGTCAACGACAGCGACTATGTGTTGAGCGCAGAGAACCGCCTTTCATTCATATTGAGAACCAAACCTTCATTGATTTTGCGAGTAACGATTATTTAGGCTTTTCATGCCACCCTGCTGTTATTGATGCTTATCGCCAAGCGGCTTTGCACTATGGGGTCGGCAGTGGCGCTGCTCATTTAGTCAATGGCCACAGCGAGGAGCACAGCCAGCTTGAAAAAGACTTGGCGAAACTCTTACAGCGTGATGCGGTTTTATTATTTTCCACCGGCTATATGGCTAACTTAGGCATGTTGGGCGCTTTTGCCAATAAACATAGCGTCTTTTTGGAAGACAAACTCAACCACGCTTCATTAATTGATGCTGGCCAACAATCCCATGCCCAGTTTAAGCGTTACGCCCATAACGACTTGGACTCGCTGGAAAAGCGCTTACAACAAAGCCCTGACAATATGCGTAAATGGATTGTGACCGATGGCGTTTTCAGCATGGATGGTGATCTAGCCCCATTACCAGAAATGGCGGCACTCGCACGAGATTACCAGGCCAGCTTGATCGTTGATGATGCGCATGGAATGGGTGTTTTGGGTGCGAGAGGCGCGGGACTTGTGGAACAAACGGCACTCAGTCAACAACAAGTTCCGTTATTGATGGGCACGCTCGGCAAGGCGCTTGGTACTTTTGGAGCCTTTGTTGCTGGGCCCTCTCACTGGATTGAACATATCATGCAAACGGCGCGTAGTTACATTTACACAACGGCACTGCCACCCTCATTAGCAGCAGCGGCGAGAGCCAGTTTATCGCTCTTAAACAAAGAGCCTCAACACAAACACCAACTACATACTAATATTGCCTACTTTCGCCAATCTTGCCGAAATGCAGGCCTTGAATTATTACCGAGCGAATCAGCCATACAACCACTGATTATTGGTGATAATGCTAAAACGCAAGCATTGGCGGCCATACTCAAAAATCGAGGGTTTTGGGTGGGTGCGATTCGGCCACCGACAGTACCCCAAGGCACGGCAAGACTCAGAATTACTTTGAGCGCAGCTCATCAACCCAAACACATTACGCAGCTGGTCGAGCATTTAGCAGCTGCTTTAAACCGTTACTAGGATCAACCATCATGAGCCTTATTAAACCTTATGTGGCCGTCTCAGGCACTGGACCTGATCTCGTCATGCTGCATGGATGGGGGTTGCACAGCGATATTTGGGACACTATCAAGCCCGAACTTGAGCAAAGATTTCGTTTGCATTGCATCGATTTGCCAGGGTTTGGACGCAGTCCCCTTCCGAATAGAGAGTATAGCCTTGCGATGTTAGCCGAATCGGTCCTTGCCGTTGCACCGGCGCAAGCCTATTGGCTAGGCTGGTCTCTGGGTGGGCTTCTCACTATGCACTTAGCAGCAACAGCGCCTCATCGCCTGCAAAAGTTAATCACGGTTGCGAGCAATCCGTATTTTATTCAAACCGCAGATTGGCCCCACGCCATGAAACCGGAAGTGATGGACAACTTTGCTTCATTGCTAACCGAAGATTATGAGGGGACTATTATTCGCTTTTTAGGTATTCAGACGATGGGCAGTATCACGCAAAAAGAAGACATCGTCACTCTGAAACGCACGGCTTTTCTGCACGGTCAACCCGCGCCCAAAGCTCTAACCGGTGGCCTCGATATGTTAAGGCAAAGTGATTTACGTCAGGACATACAACAGATTGAGCAACCTTGGTTGCGCTTGTATGGACGTTTAGACGGACTGGTACCCGTAAAAGCCGCCGAGGAGACCTCGCGTCTTCACCCTCGCTCTCAGCATCTTATTTATCCAAAGGCAAGTCATGCGCCTTTTCTTTCCCATAAAGAAGATTTTGTTAACGATATTTCAGCATTTTTGTTGGACATCGACTCGCCAAGTCACGGAAACCATTAACTCATGAAAGCCATACCCGACATTTCTATTCAAGAGATAGCACGATCGTTTAGCAAGGCCGCGGCTAGCTATGATGATTGCGCCATTTTACAAAACACCGTGGGCGATCGTCTCCTAGAACGCTTAGATTATGTCAAAATACAACCTAAAATCATTCTCGATTTAGGTTGTGGCACGGGACACTATATTAGCCCGTTAAAAAAGCGCTACCCAAAAGCACAGGTTATCGGAGTGGATGTGGCCCATGGCATGCTCAAAACCGCTATGCGCAAAAATACGCGCTTATTATCTAAGCCGCTGTTAATGGGAGGTAACGCTTACGCATTACCACTAGCTGACGAGTCTTGCGAGCTGATTTTCTCCAACTTAGCCTTCCAATGGTGTTACGATTTGCCTAGGCTCTTCTCTGAGATGAATCGCGTATTGAAGCCAGGCGGCCTATTAATGTTCACCAGTTTTGGTCCAGATACTTTATTTGAACTGCGTCAAGCATGGCAGGCAATCGATTCCTACCAGCATGTGAATAATTTCGTAGATATGCATGACGTGGGTGATGCATTATTACAATCACAATTTTTGGACCCTGTTATGGATTGTGAACGTATTACTATGCAATACAAGCAGTTGAGAGCATTAATGCAAGACTTAAAAGGGTTAGGTGCACACAACTTGAACCAACAGCGTCGCAAAAGTTTAACAACTCCCGCTTCACTTAAACGTTTAGAAGAAAGTTACGAAGTATTTCGTCGCAATGAGGATTTACCTGCGACTTATGAAGTGGTGTACGGGCATGCTTGGGCTACGGAAATAAAACAAATCCAGTTAGCACCTGGTAGTGTAGCCATTCCGATTGATAAAATTGGTGGACTCAAAAAGAAATCACGCTGAATTTCTTTGAGACCCTTGAGGAGTCATATTAAATTCTATGAAAGGTTTGTTCATCACCGCAACTGACACGGATGCTGGTAAAACATTTTGCACATCAGTCATCTTACGTGGCTTGGCGAAACGCGGCATTCATTGCTTTGGGCATAAACCCGTTGCTTCTGGAGCACAATGGATTGATAACCGTTGGCAAAACGACGATGCGCGCGAGCTTCAAAACGCCTCGGCTTTGGAACAGTCTTATGAAGCGACTAATCCACTGTGTTTTCCTGAAGCCATTGCTCCTCATATCGCAGCAGAACGCCGACATGTAAAGATGACAGTTCGTACTATAAAACAAAATTTGGTTTGTTCTTTTACCGGTGATCAACCACGAATCGTTGAAGGCGTTGGTGGATGGCTTGTTCCGATTAATGATAAGGAAACTTTCGAAGACTTAGCGATTGCCTTAAACTTCCCTGTTATTTTAGTCGTGCCCATCAAATTGGGTTGTTTAAATCACGCATTACTCACACAAGCCAGAATCGCACAAACTCCCTTAAAGTTTGCAGGATGGATTGCTAACCGCATTGATAGCTCGGCAGATTGTATCGATGAAAATATTGCGACATTAGAAAGCAAACTGGATGCGCCGCTCTTGGGCACTTTACCCCGCCTAAGTCACGCCCAATGGGCAGATGATTACATAGATTTTACTATCATTCAAAAATTGTTAGAGTGAACTTACAAGGAATCCTTTTAAAAAGTACAATCACTTAATGTATTGACTAAAAATCTATAATTGGCTTTTCATTAGCCTATTGATTGCAAACAGATTTACCTGTTTAAATTGTGAAAGCTGTTTTTCAGTTTGCGGTGGTGCTTCCAGATCTTTCAAAGCAGCTTTATAAACATAGGCATTAGATTTAAATTGAATAGTGTGTTGACCTTCATAAATTAAGACGTCATTCTCGAAATAAGTAAACTTTTTATCAGCCATTAGGTCATGTCCATAATGGCCCCGATGGCATTGACTCTCGCTTTCGCGTGCCAATCATGACTTACATAGCAGCGTTTTCCTAACGCAGAATAGCCGTATTTCCTTGGCATGCTTTGTGCGAAACCACTTTCATCATCTACTTTATTAGCACTTCGGTTACAATCGTTTGAACTGGTGAGCTTATTATTTCAGCGAAACAAGGTGCTTATGTTAACCTCAAAATGTTCGCTAGTTTCTTCGTAAGTCAGTTGGTGCTTTTCTTTTATAGGCAAACACCTTTTGCCTGAAATCTAAACTATATGCCATTCGGGTATTATCGCACACTAAATTGATTTAGCAATAATATGAAAAATTACCCATGACAACAATCTAACTTTTGTAGTAGGCTGAAGTTGGCTTTTTAATTCTAAAGCATGTAGTTGTTTTGGGATTTTAACAGCCCCATAAAAAATCACTTATCAAAAAAGTTTGGTGGCTACCCATGAACTTTATTTATCCAACAAGAAGGGGAGCGAAGTTCTATTGGAACGGGAGGCATCATTCACTAAAAATAGAAGGTCATCTATGAAAACAATAACACTCAAAACTCGGGTTTTCGCGGCTTGTACTGCGCTACTTGGTTTAACCGCTTGTAATGTTGACGATACGCAAACCGACACGCTTGCTAACACACAAAGCTTAGAGTCGAGTAATATCGTCACCCCAAGTACATCAGAATTCACCGGTAGCGCTGAACTGGGCCAACGTATTCTTGATGCGTATGATAATGGTGTTGCATTCCCTGTTATTGCTGAGACTAAAATCATCAATGGGGTTAACGCCGACGAAGGAGAATATCCTTGGATGGTTCGGACAATTAGTCTTGATGCACAGAACCTTGAGCTTCTACGCAATGGAGAAGGTTTTAGCTTTGGAGCTTGTGGTGGTAGCCTTATTGAGGCTGATTGGGTATTAACCGCAGCTCATTGTTTACAAACGCCCAACTTAGCGGCCATATTGGTGTTCGTTGGAAGCCGAGATACAGACTTTACTCTCAATAGTGGAGGAGGTCTTACAGCTCGAAATGCTACGATATTTAGTGCGCAACGATTTGTTAACCACCCGAATTATGATGATCGAACACTAACCAACGATGTCGCCCTTGTTCAACTGATACAAAACGTACCTGCCAATCTTGTGCCTCGCTTGATGCAAATTCCAACTGTGCAAGATACTGACCGTTTTGCTGCTCCAGCGGATCCTTTCACTGGCCAACAAGCGGATGTGTTAAGAGCGATTGGTTGGGGTAACACGATTGGGGGTACCAGTTCAGGTAGTGATATATTGCAAGAAACAGGGCTTACAGTTATTAGTGAGAGGGCTTGTCAATCAGTATTCGGAACGGGGATCGATTACGCGGGCCAGATCTGTGCTCAAGCAAATAATTCTAACATCTGTCAAGGAGATAGTGGTGGGCCATTATTTTTCCGCACCAATGGTCAAGATTTCATTGCTGGGATAACGAGCTTTTCTCCTAGAGGTTGTACTGTTAACGTCCCTTCTGGATTTACACGCGTTACTTCTTTCGCTAATTGGATTGATGGCGTTGTTGCTACGTTTTAATTTAACTATTTAACGAGCGCAAGGAAGCGCACCATCTGACTTACGAAGAAACCAGCGAACATTTTGAGGTTAACATAAGCACCTTATTTCGCTGAAATAATATGTTCTTCGTCATACCTTTCTATGCGAAATTCATCTTCAAAAACAGTTATACCAGCTTTTAGTCCAACACCATGCTTTTTAATATTTTTCTGATTTTTATCTTCATCCCAAACAAATTTATAAAAAAAGTAAAAGACCTCATAAAAGTCTCTTTTAAAAAATGTAAGTAATTTTAAACTTTGTTAATTCAAGAGTTATAAAAAATCCATCGAGCTAAAAATTAACTCGATGGGTTCTTCGTCGCTTTATCAACATCATCATACCGATTGCCGAAAATAACAGGCTCAAAACCAAAGTCGCTACCATGATATTATCCCGTGTACTTCGACTCATAACGGCATTAAGGTGGCTCCACTTATGCAACAAAGAAAACGATAAAGATTCCAAACGATCGACGGCACGATTGCTATCGACCAAAATGCCGGTGATAGGGTCAATAAAAAAAACCGTACTCTCGGCATCATCAAACTCAACCTTCCAAACAGGCAAGCGTTTATTACGAAAATCATATCCTTGACCAAAACGTGTGACCCGTTGTGTCTCTTTAATAGTGCCGTTTTCGCCATAAAAACGCAGTGCTAAAGATTCTGCATAGGTTTTATCATCGAGTCGAAGAATTTGACTCGATGCGCTATCAAAATACCAAGCGTTTTTTTCACTAACAACGCCTTGATATTTTTGCTCTCGCGAAACTTTTTTAGCAGATTTTGGAGGAGCCAGTCCTACGCGCATCATCCACGTATTATCGCTTCGCTTCACCCAAGTAATGGCGTTAATTGCTTGGCCATTGAGAACCGACATCCACTGATTGTCTTGAGGAAACTGTAACTCTTGTAGCGCTATAGATTCTGTTAGTCGCATACCACTTATCGAATCGACATATTCAGCTTTGAGCAAATGGTAAAAACCACTCAGTGACCAACCTAATAGAGGTAACCATAATACATAACCAGCAATGCGATGCCAGCGACGTTTGATATCAGGAATTTTACGCCACGCTAAAGCATACAACATGCTTAGACCGACTACAGCTTGTGCTAATAAAACCAGCATAAAAAATCCAATAATCCATACACGAAATGAACCCGAAAAATCTAACCAACTCCAGGTATGCAATGCACGAAAAACGCCTTGCAAAATCGATTTATTATCATTGGTTAATGACGCTAAAGCACCGGTTTCTGTATGAATAAAAGCAACGAGGTTATCTGGCGTTTGGTAATGAATTCGATAAACAGGAAGCAAACGATTCACCCAGGGATATTCACTGCTAAATTGATTAACCATTTGGATAGTTTCGACAGTTTCTGCATCGAGCCCGGTGTAATGTTCACCTAGCCATAGCGCATGTTGCTCATCGTTGTAATCATCATTTTGTGATGTGTGAAGAGAAAGATATTGTCTTTCTCCAGCATCATTACTGATTTGCAGTTGAGGGACGGTTGCTGTAGGTACGATTTTAACAACACTCGCCTCTCCCTCAGCTAATCGGGCATTCAAATCATTCATCTGCCATTGCTGAAGACTGTCTTGATTCAACTGAAATGTTGGCGCAAAAAATTTTTGTGCCTTAGGACCTGTCCACGTCATAATGGGATGTAACAAACCTGAAATAGCCCAAATCACTACTGCTAAGCCACTTATCCAGCCAAGTTTGCGATGCCACTTTGAAGACCATTTCGCTAATTTTTTATGCATGGGTAGACCCTACTTATTGTTTAACGGTTTAAAAATCAAAGGTCACGCCCGCAAAAAAGCTACGTGGTAATCCTGGACGATAACTGATATCCGGATCGCCCACTTGGTTGGATGTGTAAGTGGAATATTTTTCATCCGCTAAATTGGTCACTCGTATCATTAAACGTGTTGATGGACTTACGTCATAATTCACCCGTAAATTTACGAGCTCGTGCCCATCATAGCTTTGCGTATTGGTTTCATCGGTAAAATAAGCCCCTACATGTTCCCACTCCACTTCAAGCTGTAGTGCTTGCCAATACTTTGGGGTATAAACTAAAGTCAGGTTACCCAAAGTTTCTGGAGCAATCCCTATATCAAATCCGGCAAAATCTCGCGTTTCAATAATAGGTCTACCATTTGCACCACAAACCGGAGAGAAGCATTGAAAAACATAAGAATAAGATTCGTAAGTTTGGTGGGTTCGTGTCCAGGCTAACGCTACTTGCCATTCTTCTGAAGCCATAAAATCTAAACCCACCTCAATACCTTCATGTTGGGTTTCACCGGCATTAGTCACCTTGCGATCTTCACCATCAATAAAAGAGACGATATCATCATTTTTTTTCATTGAATAAATGGCGATCTCGTAATCAAGTTTATCGTGAAAATTACCGCGAAAACCCCATTCAAAACTATCAACCGTGATAGGCTTTAACTCCGTAGAGTCAATGGCCGAACCTGGTCGAAACAAGGAACCTACCGAAGGAGCGACAAAAGAAGCACGATAATTTAAGTATGTATGGTGTTTGTCATTATATTGGTAAATAAGACTCCATTTAGGACTCCATTGATCGTAACTCAGGGTTTGCGACTCTGGTCGCAGGTGCGTGGGATCTACAGCTTGATTCGTCAAATTGTCCTGATAGTCAACATCAAAATTATCGTAACGCACACCGGCTGTCATCAACCACTGAGGTGCTATAAAATATTCAGTGTGCACGTAAGGTGAAATCGATTTTTGATCAACAGTAAAATCATAATTTTTTACACCGGTGAGTGTGTAATCAATGTAAATATCATCCGATTGAGTCACGGTTATCACATCTTCTTGATAATCTGCAGGTGTATAATCAACATCGATACCAACAATGAGTATGCCTTTATCATCCCAAAAATTTCTTCGATATTTAGACATCAAACCATAGGATTGAAAATCATATTCCCTAACATTGGGATCGTAAGTGATCATCCAACTCGGCATCATGGTCATCGCGTTATGTCGATAATAAGGGGTTAAAGTTAGGAGACTATAGGTATCAATTTCACGGGAGAACTCTGAAGAAAGCCGAAAAGCGTCAACTTCCCTGAAACCGATATCACCATGATAGCGATTTTTCTCAGGGTTATTACGATAATCGGCTTCTTCTAAACTTGAAGCGCCACTTTGATTCACTTTCGTAAATGAGGCAATAGTTTTGACGTTACCTAACACATCCGTCTTACCGTCTAGACGAAAATTTGTCGAGATTCTGTCGTAGTCGGATTCATCACGATAACCACTGCTTTGTGTGTAGTTCACATCAGCACGTATCCCCATACCATTATCAAGGCGAGTACCACCACTCAATAACCCTCGTGTCCAACCATGTGAACCCACTTCGGTATTTAATCGATATTCCGTTTGTTCAGGTGCGGGTTGGGTAATCGCATTGATAATACCACCAATAGCATCACTACCATATAACGCAGAACCTGGGCCTTTGATCACTTCAATACGTGAACTTTGCGGTATATTAATTTCATATAAACCATTGTGATTAAAAAAACCGGAAGGACGTGTTGGGATTCCATCTTCTAAAAACAAATACACCGCCGAAGTGGTCAAAGGCTGGCGAATGGATGACATATGGCCTTCACCACCCAAATTATTGATATGAACTCCAGGTACACGATTGAGTAATTCTGAAGGATGCGAGGGCGCAATTTCGGCAATTTCTTCTGCGGTTAAAACGCTAACAGATTCGGCTGTTTCACTGATCGGGCGTGCTTCTCGGGTACCGGTCACAACAATAGTTTCCGCCGAAATATTGGTATCATCTTCTGCAAAAGTGACAGGGGTACCAGGGATAAAGAGACCTAAATAACATACCGTCAAACGGCTAGCGTACTTCATATTCATTCTTATGCCTTATTGAATTTCTATAAATCTTTCAACAGGATCATACTCAGAATTATCCATGATAAGAATGCGACACTTTGTCGCAGGCGGCAAAAGTGTGTAGTAATACCAAAATCCGGTATTGGCTGTGACAAAGTTGTTTCTTTATAATTATCTATTTGTCCTTTATCATTTGAGACCTTTAATTATGATGAATGCTGATGTGAGCACCTCACCCAACTTAATCACGACAAAAAGCATTTTGTTAGTTCGAAGCATTGCCCTATTGTTGGGTTTTACTATTGCAATCATTAATCAATGGGGGTTTTCAACCAATGAACATATCGAATGGATTCTTTTCGGTTTGTTTTTACAAGCAGTCTGGATCTTTTCGGGGTGGGTGCGCTATTTTCGCTACGCCTATTTAATCGATAAAGAAATTTTTTTCCATTTATTCATTGATGTGGTTATTGTAAGTGGAATTCTAGTCGTTAGTGGAGGTTCCTCAAATCCATTCATCAGTTACTTTTTAGTGATTATTACTTTATCCGCTATCAATCTGGGTTCTAAAAAAACTTGGCTCATTACTCTTGCCACTCTTATTTCTTATACCGGTTTATTATTATGGTCTCAATTTTCTGCACACCATGATCATCATGGTTTTAATTTACACCTCATTGGTATGTGGGTGAACTATTTCATTAGTGCTATATTAATAGCCTATTTTGTTGACTCAATGTCGCGGGCATTAAAAGATCGAGAAAGAAGACTCTCACGCATGCGAGAAGATATTTTGCATAATGAACAGATTTTGGCGATTGGTACCTTAGCAGCAGGCACATCACATGAGCTGGGTACACCTTTATCTACTATTGCCATTATTCTCAATGATATTAAAGATGAAGGTATTGATTCGTTAAATACCGAAGATTTATCGATCATGATTGCCCAAGTCGACAAGTGCCGTTCGATATTATCGCGTTTAAAAACAGTAGCGGATTATGAGAATCAAAAAAACTTACCACCCATCACCATTCAAGATTATTTTACGCGACTACAAGAACATATATTACTGATAAAACCTGCTTCTCACATTGATTATCAATTCACAGCAGTCACACAGAATGTCTTTATTTCACAGGACCCCACACTTGAGCAAGCATTATTAAATTTAATAATTAATGCTATTGAAGCCAGTCAAGAAAGTGTCAAAGTGCAGGTGGATTATCATGAAACACTCATGATACGCATCGAAAATGATGGTCAATCTTATACACAAGAAGTACTAACGACACGCAATACTTCTTTATTTCAAAGTGATAAAACTTTTGGTTTAGGTCTCGGCTTTTTTCTGACTAATGCAACGATTGAACGAATGGGTGGCAGTGTAGAGGTTCTTGAAGTTGCTTCACAAGGCACGTCAATTTTAGTGCGTTTACCCGCTAATAAAAACACTTAAAGGTTACGGATAATCATTTATGCAAAATAACCCACTAAAATTATTGATTGTTGAAGATGATACGGTCTTACGATCACGCTTGGTAAAATCTTTTCAAAAGCGCCAATTTCATGTTGAAGCCACACAAGCTTTATCAAGCACTCAAGTGGTCGTCGAGCGAACAGTATTCGATTACGCTTTACTGGATTTAAAACTTTTAAACGAATCGTCTTTGTCACTCATACCACAATTAAAACAGAACAATACTAAAATTAAAATTGTGATGATGACAGGTTATGCCAGTATTGCTACAGCTGTAGAAGCTATAAAATTAGGTGCAACGGATTATCTACCCAAGCCCATAACGATCGAAGATATTTTAAAAGCTTTTGATGATGAAGAACTAAAGGTCGAAGAGAAAATCCTAGAGAGAGATCCTATGTCTGTTAAACGTTTGGAATGGGAACATATACAAAAAATTTTAGCAGAAAATAACGGCAATATTTCAGAAACTGCTCGTCAGTTGAATATGCACCGACGCACCTTGCAAAGAAAGCTACAGAAAAAACCATCATCCAAGTAAATTGAATACAAGCTATGTGTATTTTTAATGCATTCTTTATTATCTGTTCTTACAAAGATAAAATGGATTGAATTAAACCGTTGTAATAGGTTTTTAACTCTTCATTATTTTCAATTTTTATAATCATGCGATCACAAATGCCAGCAAACTCAGGCTCATTTTCAATAGCCTCGCCAAGTTGATGTACCAACACTGCTTTTAATACATAAGCTCGTGCTGATTTCATCGCTATTTTATCTTGTAAGTCTAAATCTTTACAATAAGCTTTTAATTGTGTTTGAAGCGATGTAGGAGAGTCAATTTGTAAATGATCCGAAGTAGAATGCAATGGAGGTAATGTCGGACTCGGTGTTGTATGTTTTTGATGACGCTGAGCACGCACAACTTGCATCATACGCTCAATACGCGATACACGATCAATCATAAATAACGACTCTACTATTTTTTTTAGAGTTCACAAATGGCTTAATCATCATCATTTGCATTATCTGAGTCACGTCGATAAGCAGAAAGCAAAACAGGATTGGGAATAGAAGTTTTTAGCGTATTTTCATTGTTGGGTTGCTTAAGTACTTGTTGATCATCCATTGTATTTTCAGTGGCATTTTCACCTGTCAGAGCTTCATCAGAGTTATTACGCATTTTTTTAATTTCTGTAATAATTTTCTGCATATCTTTGTTTAACGCTGGATTAGCCTGATTGTTTTGTATACCTTGGTCCAATTTGGCATGTGCGGTATCCAATTCTTCCTGAATTAATGCGCAAAGACCTTGTTTGAAGAGTTTTAAGGATTCTTGATCTTCAAGATTATCAAGCGCTTCCCATGTAGATACCGCAGAGTCCACTTGACCTAGGGTTAAATGCAACAAACCTAATTGAAAACGGTTCGTATGCAGATCAGGTTTTAATTCAAGAGAGCGAGTCATGCCGGCTATGGCTCTATCATACATACCTAATTGTGCATGTTGAGCAGCCAATAAATAAATCATTTCAGCATTTTCAGGTTCTTGATCTAGAGCCTGTTTAAGAAAGGTGATGGCACTGTCGTAACGTCCTTCGCCTGAAGCATGAATAGCCAGATGAAATAGTTCATCAATATCGAGTGATGCAGTCATTGCGTCTTCCTACTGTTTGTCCTAAAAATAAACACCTAACAATGACAAAGATTATCTTACATGACGCAGGCAACGTCTAGAGGATTACTCTTGAAAACCTGCGTTATTTATTATGAGAACACTTTAATGAGTGGGTATTGGACAAATTTCCCGAACAACTTTGGCTAATTGTTCAGCTTTGGTCGTAACAACATCGTTATTTTTACCCTCTACCATCACTCTAATGAGCGGCTCTGTCCCCGATTTACGCAGCAGAACTCGACCTTCCTCGCCCAATTCATCTTCAACTTTTTTTACAGCATCAATTACAGAAGGATGCTCAATCGGGTCACTCTCTGTTTGTGAAAAACGGACATTGATCATTTTTTGGGGATATTTCACCATTTCTGATTTAAGTTGGTGCAATGACTTTTGCGATTTCTTCATAGCCAATAATATTTGTAAGGCTGCAACGATACCATCGCCTGTACTCGTTTTATCTAAACAGATGATATGGCCCGAAGACTCACCTCCAACTAACCAATCATTATCTTTTAAAAGCTCCATGACATAACGGTCGCCTACCTTACTTCGTGCGAACGGAATCTCTTTTTCTTTGAGAGCAATTTCTAGACCGAGGTTGCTCATCAAAGTGCCAACAACCCCTCCTTGTAATCGACCTGATTGCTTCGAATCACTCGCAATGATGTAAACAAATTCATCACCATCAACGATTTGTCCTTTTTCATCAACCATAATAACGCGGTCACCATCACCATCAAAAGCAATGCCTAAGTCAGCTCCTGTTTCTTTTACTTTCTCTACTAAAGTTTGTGGGGATGTGGATCCGAAACCTTCATTAATGTTGAGACCGTTGGGCTCACAACCCATTTTAATGACATTAGCCCCAAGTTCACGAAATACCGCAGGAGCTATGTGGTAAGTGGCTCCATGTGCACAATCAATCACAATGGTGAGATCTTTCAAATTGATACTTGAAGGCACCGTACTTTTACAAAACTCAATATAGCGACCTGCCGCATCTGTGACGTACCTGGCTTTACCTAACTTATGTGACTCGCACATTTGCATGGGCTCAGCTAATACTTTTTCTATTTCTAACTCAACATCGTCAGAGAGTTTCAGGCCTTCACTGGAGAAAAACTTGATCCCATTATCCCAATAAGGATTATGCGAGGCACTGATTACGATACCAGCACTACACCGCAATGTGCGCGTTAGATAAGCAATACCAGGTGTAGGCATCGGCCCTATCAATAAAGTTTCTACACCTGCAGCAACCAAGCCGGCTTTTAATGATGATTCAAACAAGTATCCAGAAATACGCGTATCTTTGCCGATGATCACTCTAGGGTTTTTGTCGCTGGCTAAAACTCTACCCGTAGCCCAGCCTAATTTGAGCATAAATTCTGCATTGATGGGGAATTCCCCAACCTTGCCACGAATACCATCGGTTCCAAAATATTGTTTTTTCATGATAATTTATACACCTAGGATAAGATTGCGAAGAGCGAGTGACTCAAACAACGCCGTGCGTTGAACAAGCTTGCAAGATTTGTAACGCTTGTTTCGTTTCATCAACATCGTGAACGCGGAAGATTAAAGCGCCTGCACGTTGAGCTAGGGCAGCGGCTACCACGCTAGGAATCAGTGTATCTGTGGTATCGATGTTTAACAGTTTCGAAAACATCGACTTGCGCGATAAACCAACTAATAAGGGTACACCCCGTGCCGATTCAACAATCTGATTTAAGTTAGCTAATAATTGATAATTATGGGTTAATGTTTTACCAAATCCAAATCCTGGATCCCACAATAACTTGTCTTCTTTAATACCTTTCGTTAAGCATAGTTTAGTTCGCTGCTGCAGGAAATCAGTGACAGAGGTAACGACATTATGGTATTGGGGGTCTACCTGCATGGTTTGTGGCGTACCCTGCATATGCATCAAACAAGCATTGACATGAGAGTTTTTAGCAAGTAATTCTACAGCCCCTTCATCGCGTAATGCATTGATATCATTAACCATATCAATGCCCAACTTAATACCTTCAGCCATTACCGCAGTCTTTTGAGTATCCAAAGATATTGCAATATTGGTTGTTTTAGCAAATTCTATAACAGGCATGACGCGATCAAGTTCGTTTTGAACACTGACTACTTCTGCTCCTGGACGCGTACTTTCACCGCCTATATCTATGATATCAGCCCCTGACTCGATCATTTGATCAATTTGAAATTGCGCATCGGAGAGTTTGAGGAATTGGCCACCATCAGAGAATGAATCTGGGGTGGCATTTAGAATACCCATAATGTAGGCACCTTGATGAGAAAAAGTGTGCCTACCTATTTGAAATGATGACATAACAAGCTAGTAAATCATTAGTGCTCGCTAGCTGGACCACCTATAGGTGGCTGCTTAACCGTTTCTTCCTCTGAAGACTCACCTGTTTTAGCCCCACCATCAGTCGGTCCATCCCAATCTTTAGGTGGAGTGACCTCGCGGCCTTCCATAATTTCTTTTACTTGCTTAGCGTCAATAGTTTCAAATTTCATTAATGCATTGGCCATGGCGTGTAGCTTATTCATATTATCGGTAAGAATTTTATAAGCTCTTTCATAATTACGATCGATGATTGAGCGCACTTCTTCATCAATAGCCAAAGCGGTTCTGTCAGAAATATTTTTATGCTGTGTTACAGAGCGGCCTAAAAAGACTTCACCTTCATCTTCGGCGTACAAAATAGGCCCCATTCTTTCAGAGAAGCCCCAGTGGGTAACCATATGTCTCGCAATTTTGGTGGCTTGTTGTATATCTTGAGCTGCACCATTAGTAACCTTTTCCTTACCGCCGATTAGCTCTTCTGCAATCCTACCTCCAAATGCCATGGATAGTTGACTTTCATAATACTCACGGCTCGCACTCCAACGATCTTGCTCTGGTAACATCATTGTGACTCCCAGAGCGCGACCTCTTGGTATAATAGTCACTTTATAAACAGGGTCACAATCTGGCATGAGATAAGCGACTATCGCGTGACCCGATTCATGATAGGCAGTGTTGAGTTTTTCTTCTTCAGTCATGACCATGGAGCGACGCTCAGCACCCATGATGATTTTGTCACGTGCCTTATCAAATTCCTCCATACCCACAATGCGACGATTAGCACGAGCAGCAAACAGTGCCGCTTCATTCACAAGGTTCGCTAATTCAGCACCGGAGAAACCTGGTGTACCCCGAGCAACCACCATAGGCTCTACATCGTCACCAACTGGCACTTTACGCATGTGTACTTTTAGAATCTGTTCTCTGCCTTTAATATCGGGCAAGCCTACCACCACTTGGCGGTCAAAACGACCAGGTCTTAATAGGGCAGGATCCAAGACATCCGGCCGGTTGGTTGCAGCAATCACGATGACGCCTTCACCACCTTCGAAACCATCCATCTCCACTAACAATTGATTTAAAGTCTGTTCTCTTTCATCATGACCACCACCCAAACCAGCACCACGATGACGACCTACTGCATCAATTTCGTCAATAAAGATGATGCAAGGAGCATGTTTCTTAGCTTGGTCGAACATATCTCTAACACGCGAGGCACCTACGCCAACAAACATCTCTACAAAGTCTGAGCCAGAAATGGTAAAAAACGGCACTTTAGCTTCACCTGCGATCGCTCTTGCGATAAGCGTTTTACCCGTACCAGGAGGACCAACCATAAGAACACCACGCGGTATCTTACCTCCTAATTTTTGGAATTTACCGGGATCTCTTAAGAATTCAACGAGTTCACTGACTTCTTCTTTGGCTTCATCGCAACCGGCAACGTCGCTAAAGGTGGTTTTGACTTGGTCCTCACTCAGCATTCTGGCTTTGCTTTTGCCGAATGACATCGCGCCTCGGCCTCCACCGCCTTGCATTTGACGCATAAAGAATATCCACACACCAATGAGCAAAAGAATAGGAAACCAAGAAACAAAAAGCGTCATGAGAAAGCTTTGCTCTTCTATGGGTTTACCATCAACTCGGATGTTGTAATCGAGGAGTTCCTTGGTGAAAAGTTCGGAAGTGCCGTAAGGAATATAGGTTGTAAAGCGCGAACCATTCCTCATAGAACCACTGGCTTCCAATCCCGAAATTTCTACATACTCTACTCGACCTTTACGAACGTCTTGTAGCAATTCCGAAAACTCTATATTTTGGACACCTGGCGCACTTGCACTAAAATTCTGAAATACAAACAGAAGGACCACTGCGATGATAGCCCAAAGCAGCATGTTTTTTGCCATATCGTTCAAAGTTTTCGACCTCTCGTTCAATCAATCGTAAGATTAATGATAAATGTATAACAACTTAATGGCTAATTTCAGCCTCTATGATGTGTTGTTATCAATACTATGAAGAAAATATCTACTTACACTTACGTGTTTTCAATCGGAAGTGTACGCATTTTTTAGTTTCGCGACGTCTCCTAAAGTGTAACGCGTCATTTCGTTTTATGGTTTATTTAAAACCTAAACCCACAATATACACTTCTTTGGAGCGATCCCGTGAGGCTTTGGGCTTTCTTATCTTGACAGTTTGATAAGTAAGTCTCACCTTCTTGAGATATTCATCAAACCCGCTCCCTTGAAAAACTTTACAAACGAAGTTTGAGCCGGTTTTGGAAACTTCTGTAGCGAGTTCTAAAGCGAGTTCACAAAGATACATCGATTTTGGCTGATCAACAGCCTCTAAACCACTAATATTGGGGGCCATATCCGATAAAACAAGATCAACTTGCTGTCCATTGAGCAATTTTAAAAGCTCATCTAAAACCTTTTGTTCAGTAAAGTCACCCTGAATAAACTCAACACCTTCTATAGGGTCAATGGGCAGGATATCCAGGCCGATCACATGACTTTTAAAATTGGATGCGGACAATGCATATTCCGACCAACCTCCTGGCGCAGCGCCAAGATCGATAATGTGTTGATTTGCTCTTATTAAATTGTCCCTGTCATTGAGTTCTTCTAATTTAAAGACAGCACGTGAGCGATAACCTTTTTTTTGTGATTCACGCACAAAGTGATCATCGAAGTGTTCTTTTAACCAACGCTTACTACTTTTACTTCTAGCCATTAATGTTTAAAACCCACAATCAATACTACCCAGTTCATCTTACTACTTTAAAGACTTTTTCTTTTTAACGGTATCACTTTTAGAGTACTTCCAAGAAAACTCGATAAACGCGTGGGTTCAACAGATTTAGCTCTCTGTACCCGTATCTATTTCCGATGATGGCTTTGAGGTAGCCATCTCTCTTTCATTATGCAATTGTGCTTGATTTTTCAGGCTTTTGAGAAGAATCCAGAAAGCCCCCATCACACCAAAACTTGTACAGATTATCAACTGCTTCCAATCAGATAGGCTATCTGGTAACAAAGCAAACAAAACACCACCCAGAAAAATCAACCATAAAAGCTGTTTTTTTTGTTGCTTCATAGGCTCAGAACTACGTAACATTACCACCTCTCAAATGATAAACCGGTTATAGGATGGAAAAACCTTATTATGCCATTAAGTAATACCCAAATTCGCTTTTTACGTCAGCAAGCTCATAGCCTTAAACCCACGGTACTCACTGGGGCAGCAGGAATCACTGAAGGCGTTATTGAAGAGATTAAAATCACGTTGGAAGCACATGAATTAATTAAGGTTAAAGTTCGCGCAGAAGACCGAGAAGATAAGCGTCAGATGATAGAACGTATCATCAAACAAACAGAAGCTGAGCATGTACAAACCATTGGACATACTCTGACGCTTTACAAACCCAGTAAAAAACAGAAGATTACTTTACCTCAGTAATCTTTCTGCTAACGCGCCCGCCTTACCCATCGGGTTTTTTAAAGTATACGACTTTATATATATTCAACTTCTGAAATTTCGTATACCACTTCTCCACCTGGCGCAGCAACGGTCACTTCATCACCTTCAAGTTTACCAATAATTGCACGCGCTATAGGAGAATTGACCGAAAGTAAACCTGCTTTAATATCAGCTTCGTCATCACCGACAATTCGATACGTTGTTTCTTCATCATGACTTAATTTGGTTAAAGTAATAGTTGCACCGAAAATCACTTTACCCTCGTTATCCATTTTTGTGACGTCAATGATTTGAGCATTACTGAGTTTACCCTCAATCTCAGCGATACGACCTTCGGTAAAGCCTTGTTGTTCACGTGCAGCATGATATTCAGCGTTTTCTTTCAGATCACCGTGCGCCCGTGCTTCGGCGATGGCTTCAACAATTTTAGGGCGCATCACATTTTTTAGTTCTTCCAACTCGACACGTAATGCTTCGGCACCTTTGACTGTCATCGGAAATTTTTGCATTTTTTACCTCTTATGTAACTCTTGAAGCGAAACGACGTGTGTACGATCTTCATCCCGAATGCTCATACATGTGGCTATACAGCCATTAAGCGTCGTTGTGTAGGGCACATTATGCTGTAGCGCTGAACGTCTTATCATAAAGGAGTCAGCGATAGCTTGTTTTCCTTCCGTTGTATTCACAATGTAACTGGCTTCATCATTTTTAATCATATCAACAATATGGGGACGCCCTTCGTAAACTTTATTAATTCGTTCGCAAGCAACACCCGCTGCTGTCAGCACCTTGGCGGTATTATCGGTGGCATAAAGCTTAAACCCTTGCTCGATTAAATTACGAGCCGCTTCTGCAACTCTTCCTTTATCCGCATCGCGAACAGAAATGATTGCCTTACCACCTTTAGGTGCATTGGAACCGGAACCAAGCTTAGCCTTAAAGCTCGCTTGACCAAAGTTCATTCCTACCCCCATCACTTCACCTGTTGATTTCATTTCTGGCCCTAGAATGGGATCCGAACCAGGAAACTTATTAAAGGGAAAAACAGGAGCTTTTACAGAATAGTACGACGGAATCTTTTCTTGCAAATCACCTTGTTGGGATAAATCAAATCCCATCATACACCTTGCAGCAATTTTTGCTAATGCTAAGCCTGTGGCCTTTGAAACAAAAGGCACTGTTCGAGAAGCACGAGGGTTAACTTCCAGCACATAAATCGTATCACCTTGAATCGCAAACTGCGCATTCATCAAACCCACAACTTCAAGCTCTTTAGCTAACATTTGCATTTGTTGTCGCATTTGATCCTGCATCGCCATGCTTAAAGTGTAAGGGGGTATAGAGCAGGCCGAGTCACCAGAGTGAACTCCCGCCTGTTCTATATGTTCCATGATACCACCTAATAATATTTGGTTGCCGTCATAAATCGCATCAATATCCACTTCGATAGCATCATTTAAAAAGCGATCTAATAACACAGGGGATTCGTGGGAAACAGAAACCGCATCTTTCATGTAGTTACGTAGTTCATCGTCGTTATAAACGATTTCCATCGCCCGACCACCTAGCACATAAGACGGCCTAACAACTAATGGATAACCAATTTCCTTGGCCATGACCATTGCTTCATCAACGCTACGTACAGTCCGATTAGGCGGTTGCTTCAATCCTAATTTATCGATAACTTTTTTGAATCTTTCTCTGTCTTCCGCACGATCGATAGCATCCGGTGATGTGCCAACAATGGGAACACCCGCTGCTTCCAACGAAATGGATAACTTTAACGGCGTTTGTCCACCATAGTGCACAATAACACCTTTAGGTTTTTCAACACGAACAATTTCGAGAACATCTTCTAAAGTCACTGGTTCAAAGTACAAACGATCGGAAGTATCGTAATCTGTTGATACTGTTTCAGGGTTACAATTAATCATGATGGTTTCATAACCATCTTCGCGTAACGCTAAAGCAGCGTGCACACAGCAATAATCAAACTCGATACCCTGACCAATGCGATTCGGGCCTCCACCTAAAATAATAACTTTATCTTTTTCTGTGGGTTCCGCTTCACACTCTTCTTCATAGGTGGAATACATATAAGCAGTACTGGTAGAGAATTCGGCAGCACAGGTGTCAACACGTTTGTAGACTGGAAAAATTCCGTAGTTGATCCGACGCTGGCGAATAGCACGCTCCGTTGTATCAACTAAAGCGCCCAAACGCGCATCGGAAAACCCTTTACGTTTTAAATATCGCAAAAATGGTGCCGTCAAACCCGACACGCCTTGTTTTTTTACTTCTTGTTCAAGCTGAATTAACTCTTCTAATTGAACCAGAAACCAAGGTTCGATCAAAGTCAGTTTATGTACATCATCACGTGTAAACCCTTGTCGAAACGCTTGGCCTATCCACCATAAACGATGCGCTCCAGGTACTAACAAATGACTTTTCAATTGATCATTGTAATTCTCGATATCGGTATCGCCGACTTCATCAAAACCTGTCATACCCACTTCCAAGCCACGAATTGCTTTTTGCATGGACTCTTGGAAAGTTCGACCAATTGCCATGACTTCGCCCACAGACTTCATTTGCGTGGTTAAAGTAGCATCACTATTGGGAAATTTTTCGAAGTTAAAGCGCGGAATTTTTGTTACCACATAATCGATACTCGGCTCGAAAGAAGCTGGGGTTTTACCAGAAGTGATATCATTTTGCAGTTCATCCAATGTATAACCCACAGCCAGTTTCGCCGCAACTTTTGCGATAGGAAAACCCGTCGCTTTTGAAGCCAAAGCTGATGAGCGCGAAACACGTGGGTTCATTTCGATAACAACCATGCGACCATTTTCAGGATTAACGGCAAATTGCACGTTTGAACCGCCTGTTTCTACACCAATTTCACGCAATACCTCCATAGAAGCATTACGCATGATTTGGTATTCTTTATCCGTTAAAGTTTGTGCTGGTGCGACAGTGATTGAATCCCCTGTATGCACACCCATAGGGTCAAAGTTTTCGATAGAACAAACGATAATGCAATTGTCGTTTTTATCACGGACCACTTCCATTTCATACTCTTTCCAACCGATCAAGGATTCATCAATTAAGAGCTCACTTGTCGGAGATAGATCTAAACCTCTTTCGCAGATTTCGATAAATTCTTCGCGGTTGTAAGCGATACCACCGCCGGTTCCACCCATAGTGAATGAAGGGCGGATGATACATGGAAAGCCGATTTTATCCAGTACGGCTAATGACTCATCCATAGAGTGTGCTAACCCAGCTTTTGGCATATCTAAGCCAAGCTTCTTCATCGCTTTAGCAAATTTTTCACGATCTTCCGCTTTATCGATCGCTTCCTTTGTCGCGCCAATCATCGTGACGCCAAATTTCTCAAGCACACCATGTTTGGCTAAATCGAGTGCACAATTTAATGCGGTTTGTCCACCCATGGTGGGTAAAATCGCATCTGGGCGCTCTTTTTCTATAATTTTTTCAACAATATCCCATTGGATAGGCTCAATGTAAGTGACATCAGCCATGTTAGGGTCAGTCATAATGGTTGCAGGATTCGAGTTAACCAATATGACCTTAAAACCTTCTTCTTTTAGAGCTTTACAGGCTTGAGCACCGGAGTAATCAAACTCACAAGCTTGGCCTATCACGATAGGTCCGGCACCAATGATTAATATGCTTTGTATGTCGCTTCTCTTCGGCATCGTTTCCGCCTTTTCAATACAGTGAATTCAGTGTTCGAAATATCTTGTTGGTATCTTCAGCAAATTATTTGCTCATTACTTAATTTTGCTTATCCATGAGGCTGAAAAAATGATCGAAAAGCTCAGCTGCATCATGAGGGCCAGGACTGGCCTCGGGATGTCCTTGAAAACCAAAGGCGGGTTTTTCTTTGTGTTGAACCCCTTGAATCGTGCCATCAAACAAAGAGACATGAGAAATGTCTAACGTATCAGGAATGTGTTTATCATCAATAGCAAAACCATGATTTTGGCTAGTAATCATCACTCGGCTCTTTTGTAAGTCTTTCACAGGATGATTGGCACCATGATGACCAAATTTCATTTTCATGGTCGTTGCCCCCGTAGCGAGAGCTAAAAGCTGATGACCGAGACAGATACCAAATACAGGTATGCCTTGCACTAAAAAGTGTTTGATGGCTTCGATCGCGTAATCACAAGGTTCAGGATCACCGGGACCGTTTGATAAAAAAATCCCGTCAGGCTGGTGACTTAATGCTTCTTCAGCTGAGGTACTGGCTGGAACCACTGTCACATCAGCACCACGTTCAACTAACATTCGTAAAATATTTTTCTTAACACCAAAATCATAAGCAACCACTTTGAACTTTTTTGCGTTTTCGCTAGAAAATCCGTGCCCCAAAGACCATTCACCCTGGCTAAAAGCATATGGCGCTGATGTTGTGACTAAACGCGCCAAATCCATGCCTTTTAATCCTGGGAAAGCTTGGGCGTTTTTTAACGCTTCAGAGATTTCAGCAACGTCGGTGGATATACAACCAGACAAAGCACCGTGTGTTCTTAAATGCCGTGTTAAACGACGTGTGTCGATATCTGCAATGGCCACGATATGTCGCTCTTGCAAATAATGGGATAAATCATTTTCTTTTCGAAAATTGGATGCTAAAGCAGGAAGATCGCGAATGATAAGCCCCGATAGCCAGGTTTTATCAGACTCTTCATCTTCTGAGTTTATTCCGGTATTACCAATATGAGGATAAGTCAAGGTGACTATTTGTTTGGCATAAGACGGATCGGTAATAATTTCTTGATAGCCCGTCATCGAAGTATTAAAAACCACTTCACCAACAGAATTTCCATTGGCACCCATTGACGTTCCGTGAAAAACACTACCATCTTCCAACACTAACACTGCTGGTTTATTCAAGCGACCCTCCAAAAAGACGTGCGTAAAACTCAGTCAAAGGTCATTACCCTCTAACATTGAGATTGTGGAATTAAAAGATACATACTAAGGAATGGGTCTCATTCGGTGTACAGAACCGGCGACAACCACATCATTGGCTGGAGAGTAATTTTATGCTATCAACGAGAATGTGTCCACTACTGACATAAGCTGAAAGTTTAGTATGGAGAAAATTTTGTGAAGACAATGATGAATAAGAAAAAACTTCATGAAGGAGAGATACCTCTCCTTCACTAGCATAAGTTTTTCCTTTGCTGTGTTCCCATCCTGGGCACTCCACGTCACTGTGGAATAGTCAACATCCTTTTACTCTGATTCCCCGAAGCTTTATTAATGCACAATCCTAGTGCTCAGTATTTTCCTTATCATCCTTGAAGCCATTTCCTTTGGCTCACTATCCCTTTCCCACTCAATCCATTGATGTGTTGTTCTCGTCCATGTTGACTTCTCATCCTAAGAAGTTTTTATCCGACCTTGGAAGTCCATCAAAAATTGTTATTATCATTTTATCCTTGGTGTCCACTCCGTGGACTTTGTTCTTCCTTAGCTGCATCCGTGCCGCTTCGATAGGTTTAGATTAAACTATCACCAATGATTGACAAGATAGGTTACTACGAACCTTGCGACATTTTCTGAGAGCATAAAATTTGCTCATCCGCCTTTACTATTGATAATCAAGAACTTATGGAGTTTATCATATGACGTAATGTGTGTTTTCGTGCATTATTTTCAGT
Source organism: Pseudomonadota bacterium (assembly GCA_039187085.1). Lineage (GTDB taxonomy): Bacteria > Pseudomonadota > Gammaproteobacteria > Enterobacterales > JBCCZV01 > JBCCZV01. Next base: position 26,256 of record JBCCZV010000005.1, on the reverse strand, counting down.
ATTTATACCCCACAAGTCGGGCAGCATACTTACAACTTGTGTAGGAAATGGCTTACAAGCCCAACACTTCTTTCATTGTGTAGAAACCTACTCCTTGTCCAACCAGGTATTTTGCAGCCACGACGCTGCCTTCTGCAAAAACAGAACGAGAGTGTGCTTTATGGCCAATGGTAATACGTTCATGCTTACCAGCAAACAAAACGCTGTGCTCGCCAACAATATCTCCTGCTCTAATAACAGAAAAACCAATTTGATGTGGCTTACGTTCACATTGCTCTGTCGCTCTATCGGTATTAAACGCTTCGTCGGGATCCCAATTTAATGTCGTCGCAATTTCCTTGGCCATAGCAAGTGCTGTTCCTGAGGGAGTATCGCGTTTATGTTTGTGGTGTGCTTCCGTCAGTTCAATATCCCACTCTGTGCCTAAGAGTTCGGCAGCTTTTCTCAATAAAGCATAAGTCGCGTTGACTCCAACACTCATATTTGCTGAAAAAAGAAGCGGAATTTTTTGACTGGCAACTTGTAATTCCGCCTCTTGCTCTTTATTAAAACCCGTTGTGCCAATGACAATAGGGACACCCGCGTTTTCACAAAGCTTAACCATATTCAAAGCATTTTCAGGCAACGAAAAGTCAATCACAATATCTACTTTTTCGACAAGCCTTTCAGACTCAGCGGTCATATAAGTGCACTCACTGATCATCGATTTTCCACCCAACTGTTCGTGGCCTGCTCGTAAAAACAATGCGCCTACTTTAGTATCTGCACTTTCAACAACCGCAGTTTCTACGGCACGTCCCATGCGGCCACTGGCTCCCGTAATTCCAACACGAATTGGAGAGTTTATCGACATACATTACTCCTATGGTTAAGATCAACCTGTATTAACATCAAACATTTACGTTATGATTGACAGTTTAAAAAAATATTATCTACAAAGAAACGTTCAATACGATGAAATGAAAGTGGTGAGAAAAGTTATGAAGCCTAGGCTAAGGCTTCATGAAAGCATTAATCGCAGCAATACCCCTAAGCGCTATTCAAAAAAAGATTTGACACCATCAAACCAGCTTTTAACGCGCGGGTTATGTTTGTCGGGTTTTTCAGATAAGCTATTTTCAAAGTCCTTGAGAATATTCTTTTGTTTTTGCGACAAATTAACTGGGGTTTCAACAACCACTCGACATAATAAATCTCCTGCAGCACCGCCGCGCATCGGGGCTACACCCTTACCTCTGAGGCGGAATATTTTACCACTCTGGGTTTCCTGAGGTACTTTTAAGTTTACTCGGCCTTCTAAAGTAGGCACTTCAAGCTCACCACCTAAAGCCGCTGTTGTAAAGCCAATCGGCACTTCACAGAAAAGATTATCACCATCACGCGTAAAGATCTCATGATCTCGCACCACAACCTGTACATATAAATCACCGGGTTGCGTACCTGGACCACCCGCTTCACCCTCACCCGAAAGACGTATACGATCCCCAGTATCAACTCCTGGCGGAATTTTTACTGAAAGTACTTTTTCGGTTTTCACCCGCCCAGTACCATGACAGTCTTCACAAGGATCTTTGATTATCTTTCCTTGACCGCGACACTGGGGACAGGTTTGTTGGATAGAGAAAAAACCTTGCTGTATACGTACTTGGCCACTACCACCACAGGTCGTACAGGTTACTGGCGAGGTGCCTTTTTTTGCACCAGTACCATTACACGTATTACACTGGTCATATTTAGGAATATTAATTTTTTTGCTGACACCTCGTACGGCTTCTTCTAGAGTCAGCTCCATATTGTAGCGTAAATCAGCCCCACGTTGTGAACGCCCACCACCGCGCGAACCACCAAAGATGTCTCCAAACACATCACCAAAAATATCACTGAAGCTAGCACCGCCTGCACCATGCGCTCCACCACCCATAGAAGGATCGACACCGGCATGGCCGTATTGATCGTACATGGCACGTTTTTCTGAGTTGGAAAGGACTTCGTAAGCTTCTTTAACTTCCTTAAACTGTTCCTCCGCTTTTTCTGGATCGTCAGTATTGCGATCGGGGTGGAACTTCATTGCCATCTTACGATAGGCTTTCTTAATGTCATCTTGCGAGGCGGATTTTGATACGCCAAGCGCTTCGTAATAGTCTCGTTTAGCCATGCTTTTTAACTTCAGTTGCTCGTTGACTTAGGTAACTAGAATAGGGCTTGATTGGGATCGACAGTTAGAGTCCCTTCCCCCTGAAACAACAAAGGGTGTATAGCACACCCAATGTTATTTGACACTAAAGATGGAATCTTTTAATCACGATTATTTCTTATCGTTTTTAACTTCTTCAAACTCAGCATCTACAACATCTTCAGCACCATCCGCTTTTTTCTCACTGCCCGCATTAGGCTGATCTTGGCCTCCACCATTAGCAGCTGCTTCAGCTTGTGACTTTTGATACATGCGTTCAGCTAGCTTTTGAGAAGCGGTCGTCAAAGCCTGGGTTTTCGCATCAATTTCTTCTTTACTATCACCCTTAAGTGCTGTTTCCAACTCAGTGATAGCAGATTCGATAGCGCTTCTTTCTTCATCAGTCACATCGTCTGCTTCTTCCATGGTTTTACGCGTCGCATGAATCATACCATCCGCTTGATTGCGCGCTTGAACGAGCTCTTCGAATTTTTTATCTTCTTCGGCGTGTGTTTCCGCGTCACGAACCATTTTATCGATTTCTTCTTCGCTGAGCCCGCTGGAAGCTTGAATACGAATCGATTGCTCTTTACCAGTGGCTTTATCTTTAGCAGAAACATGCATGATACCGTTAGCATCAATATCAAAAGCAACTTCGATTTGCGGTACACCTCGAGGCGCCGGTGGAATGTCGGACAAATCAAACTTACCTAACGACTTGTTTTGGCCCGCCATTTTACGCTCACCTTGTAATACGTGAACCGTCACAGCGGTTTGATTATCATCAGCTGTCGAGAAAACTTGGCTTGCTTTGGTTGGTATTGTCGTGTTCTTCTCGATCAGAGGAGTCATGACACCACCCATGGTTTCGATACCTAGCGTTAAGGGTGTTACATCCAATAATAATACGTCTTTAACATCACCAGAAAGTACGCCAGCTTGGATCGAAGCACCTACAGCAACCGCTTCATCAGGATTGACATCTTTACGTGGCTCTTTGCCGAAGAAATTAGCAACGGTTTCTTGCACTTTCGGCATACGCGTTTGTCCACCGACCAAGATAACATCATCAATTTCTGAAACCGACAAGCCGGCATCCTCTAAAGCAACCTTCACCGGCTCCAAAGAACGGGTAATTAAATCATCAACTAACGATTCTAATTTAGCGCGAGTCAATTTAATGTTTAAATGTTTGGGTCCCGTCGCATCGGCTGTGATGTAAGGAAGATTAACATCCGTTTGTTGTGATGATGACAACTCAATCTTTGCTTTTTCACCCGCTTCTTTTAAGCGTTGCAAAGCTAAAGGATCGTTATGCAAGTCGATACCTGACTCTTTCTTGAATTCTTCGGTCAAATAATCGATAACTTTCATATCGAAATCTTCACCACCAAGGAAAGTATCACCATTAGTAGACAAAACTTCGAAGGTATTTTCGCCTTCAACTTCTGCGATATCGATAATTGAAATATCGAAAGTACCACCACCTAAGTCATAAACAGCAATTTTTTTGTCGCCACGTGCTTTGTCTAAGCCATAAGCCAATGCTGCAGCGGTGGGCTCATTGATGATTCGTTTAACTTCCAACCCAGCAATACGACCCGCATCTTTTGTTGCTTGACGTTGTGTATCATCGAAGTAGGCTGGTACGGTAATAACCGCTTCAGTGACTGTCTCGCCCAAATAGTCTTCTGCTGTTTTTTTCATCTTCTTTAAAACTTCAGCAGAAACTTGCGGTGGAGCTAGCTTGTCATCATTGACTTTAACCCAAGCATCGCCATTATCGGCTTCGACAATTTTGTATGGGACCATAGAGATGTCTTTTTGCACAACTTTGTCTTTGAAACGACGGCCGATTAGACGCTTGATCGCGAATAAGGTGTTGTCAGGATTGGTTACCGCTTGACGCTTGGCAGATTGGCCTACTAACGTTTCGCCTTCTTTGGTGTAAGCAACAATAGAGGGCGTTGTTCTACCACCTTCAGCGTTTTCAATAACTTTCGGTTCTTTACCGTCGAGTACGGCAACACAAGAGTTCGTCGTACCTAAATCAATACCAATAATTTTTCCCATGCCTTTCTCTCCAGCAGTATTTCTATAAAAATAAAATCATTAAAGTTGTGTAAAATATTGGGGTATCTATCACAAAGTTCAACTCAGCTTCGCATGTCAATTACTAATAAATAGCATTTTATTTCGGTTGAATTTCGCACTTCTGGTTTTAAGCGTGTGTATCAACTTGAGAACCTGAACCTTTGGAAACCACCACACGTGCTGGCCGAATCAAGCGACCATTAAGCAAATAACCTTTTTGAAAAACATTAATGATAGTATTCGCTTCATGTTCAGCGCTTTCTTGCATCGCCATAGCTTCATGGTGCTCAGGATTAAAATTTTCGCCTACCGGGTTTAATTGTTTAACATTATGCTTGTGCAAAACATCAACCATCATTTTAACTGTTAACTCAACACCTTCCAAAACAGCTTTACTTTCATCACTCGAAGCAGGTAGAGAAAGACCTTGTTCTAAAGAATCTAATACCGGCAATAAATCGTTGCAAATACGCTCTACAGCATATTTTTTGGCATTACTAACTTCTCTGTCTGCGCGACGCTGGATATTTTGTGCTTCCGCTCGCTCTCTGAGCAAAAGATCCCAATTTTCTGATGCTTTAGTCTGCGCTGTTTCTAGTTCAGCTTGCAGCGTTGATAAATCAAGCTCTTGCGCATTTTCTGATGCATTTTGAGCATTATCTTGATCGTCATCCGCCGCTGCAGATAGCTCGACATTTTCAGTAACCTGTTCCTTTTCAATGTCTTGGCTTTCATTTTTCGGTTCTGTGGACATGCCTTCCCCTTATTCTCATACACAAAATAATCAAAAAGTAATACCCAATGCGATGTAAACACTGCGCGAGTTCTGCAATCCCAAACACATTAGGGTAGTAGTAGATAAGGGCTATATGGGGCTGTATTTTAGGGGTTCAAGGTCGAAGTCAGCATTTTCGCGGTAATATCCACAAGTGGGATCACTCGACGATAATCCATACGAGTTGGGCCAATAACGGCCAGCACACCAACTCGTTTCCCATTGATTTCATAAGGAGCAGCCACAATGCTGCAATTTTGTAATTCGTCAAACCCTGACTCTTCACCAATAAATAATTGGAACTGATCGGCAGCTAAGCAACGATCGAGTAAATTAAGAAAACTGCGCTTCTCCGTAAAGGCATCAAAGATAGCGCGTAATTTATCCATATCTCCTTGCCATTCAATGTCGAATAGATGGCTTTGCCCAGATACAACAATGTTGCCTTCATCATGATTAGCCATTAGGGCTTGGTCAGCAACATCGATGGCTGAGCGCATTGCACCATCAATTTTGGCCCTGTCTTCATTTAAAAGGCGTAATAAATGTTGGCGAGTTTGTGCCGGCGTTAGGCCACTGAAGTGTTCATTGATAAATGCCGATGCACGGTCCAATTGTTTGAGTTGTTGGGCATTTTCAATATTTAAAAGTCGGTTTTGAATCTCTCCATTACTTAGGACAAATATCACCAAGACACGAGTTTCTGCTATCGGCACAAACTGCACACGTTCAATGACCACTTCATTTTTACGCGGCAATCCAACAAGGGAACACATGGAAGTGAGTTTAGACAAGGCCTGCGTCGTATTATCAAGCAACTCATTGTTACCTTTTGCTCGTTCGACCACATGCTGTATTCTGCGCATCTCTGCCCCTATGATAGGTTTAACCTGCAAGATATTATCTACAAAAAAGCGATAGCCTAACGCTGTTGGTATTCTCCCCGCTGAAGTATGAGGCGACATCACCAGCCCCAAACTTTCTAATTCACTGAGAACGTTACGCACGGTAGAAGCGCTAACCCCTAAACCTGCCGATTTGACGATGGCAGAAGAACTCACTGGCATACCATTTTCCAAATAGTTTTCGATGAGCACTCTTAAAACCTTTGACGCACGTTCGTTAGCAACTACCACGACTTTCTCCAATTTTGCAACTCGTTGTGACCCTATCTACTCACAATTATCACTTATTTATATGGGTTAACGCTCTACTATTTTACTAAGTTTAGTTTAAGCAATTCGTCACTGAAAATCTGTGATAAGAGCATACTCAAATACTATGCGGGCCAGATACAAGAGATTCAATGAATTCGCGACCTAATCAGCAACACAAGCCCCATCCATTGGCATAAAACCATGAATTAGGGTAAGTTATACCCATTACATTTGCACTGGAGCAACATAAAGTGGAGTCGCAATTCCAAACCATTGGTATCATGGGAAAACCGCGCAATCGTGAGGCTGCCGAAACCATGACTAACTTGCGCCAATTTCTGTTGAGTAAACAACTGAAGGTGTTGATGCAACAAAGTATTGCCATCGATTTAGGAATACCTGAAGAAGAACATGTCAGACGCGAAGACCTAGGCGCTCATTCCGACCTGGTAATCGTTGTCGGTGGAGATGGCAGTATTTTAAACGCAGGGCGCGCGCTAAGCGAACATAATGTGCCGGTTTTAGGTGTCAACCGAGGCCATCTTGGCTTCTTAACTGATATTCGCCCTATCGAAATGCAAGATATTATCGAAGATATTTTGCAGGGTAACTATATTGAAGACGCCCGTTTCCTATTATCTGCAGAAGTCATTCGTCATGACGATACGATTGGTAAAAGTGAAGCCTTGAATGATATCGTACTCTATCCTGGTGAAATATCGCGCATGATAGAGTTTGAAGTTTATATCAACGAAAAGTTTGTTTATAGCCAGCGGGCTGATGGTTTAATCATTTCAACGCCGACAGGCTCCACTGCCTACTCACTCTCTGGTGGTGGTCCTATTTTACACCCAAGCTTAAATGCTATTGCTTTAGTGCCCATGTTTCCTCACACCTTAAGCAGTCGTCCGATTGTTATCGATGGTTCAAGCCGCATAGAAATTGTGGTTTCAGCATCCAACCAACATTATCCACAAGTCAGTTGTGACGGCCAGGTTAACATCCCTGTCGCGCCAGGGGATGTGATTAATATTAACAAAAAATCGAACCCCTTACGGTTATTACACCCAACCAATCACGACTACTACCACATTCTGAGAAGTAAACTCGGCTGGGGCAGTAAACTCTAAACAGCACTGGAAAACTGACCATTTGTGCGGTATCTTATGTTTGGACGTGACGCAACGGCTGCAACCTAAGGTGTGCACGAGTATGCTTTCTGAAATTATCATTAAAGATTTTGCCATCATCCAAACGCTGCATCTGGAATTGGAAACAGGCATGACCGCGGTAACCGGCGAAACAGGCGCAGGCAAATCCATTGTGATTGATGCGTTAAGCTTTGCCATGGGTGATCGTTTTGATACCAACGTCATTCGGCATGAGCAAGATCATGCCGAAGTCTGTGTAGCTTTTGCATTTGAAGGTCACAGCCCAGCCTGTCATTGGCTTGAAGAAAAAGCCATGGCGAATAAGGATCAATGTGTCATTCGCCGTATTCTTCGACGCTCTGGTCGTTCACAATCTTACATCAATGGTCATCCAGTGACCTTACAAATGCTAAAAGAACTCAGTAAACAGCTGATAGATATTCATGGGCAACATGAGCATCAGTCGTTGGTTCAGACAGAAACTCAGAGGCATTTGTTGGATCTTTATGCTAATAACCAAAACCTACTTGCGAAACTCACAGACCTTTATCGAGATTATAGCCAGTGCCGCCATGATATAGAGCAACTTAAACAGCAGCAAGACGATAACGACGCACGCCTTGAATTACTATCCTATCAAGTTGCAGAAATGAACGAACTCTCTCCAATTGAAGGTGAATACGAGGCTCTAGATTTAGAACACACGCAGTTAGCTAACGCTGACTTGTTACAACATGAACTGCACACGGCTATTCATAGACTTAACGAACAGGACGATAATGCTATCCTCCCCCTACTGGATCTTCTGTCTACGCGCTTTGCCAAGCTGGAACCCATGGCTCCTCAGTTCAAAAATTTCCGTGAGCAATTGGATGAAGCTAGCATAACGCTACGTGAAGTTACGGCAGATATGCGTCATCATGTTGATACCATCGATAATGAACCCGCTCGCCTGCAATGGGTTGATGAACGCTTATCACATTATCAAACTTTAGCACGCAAACATCGTATTGAACCCGATCAGGTCTGCCAGCACCAATCTGTATTACAAGAAGAGCTGGAATCCTTAGATTCAACCGATGATAAAATTAATGTACTTTATGAAAAGCTGGAGGCAGCTAAAGCAGCCTATTTTATCGTCGCCAATCAGCTTACTGAAAGTAGAAGAACCGCAGCCAAACGCTTGGAGCCTATGATCACTCAACAAATTGCTGATTTAAATATGGGTGGCGGTCAGTTTGATATTCATTTCGAAAACCAAGGACAAGGCTTATCCCGTTTTGGACAAGAAAAAATCGAGTTTTTCGTAAGTGCCAACCCAGGACAGCCCCCTAAACCTCTAAGTAAAGTCGCCTCTGGGGGTGAGCTTTCCCGCATTAGCTTAGCGATACAAGTCATTCTCGCACAAGGCGGTGATACGCCTTGTTTAATTTTTGACGAGGTTGATGTGGGCATAGGCGGCGGTACCGCGGAAATTGTCGGTAAATTACTCAGAAAACTGGGCAGTTCGAGTCAAGTGCTTTGCGTAACACACCAAGGCCAAGTTGCAGCACAAGCCCACCACCACCTATTTGTCTGTAAAACCAAATCCCAAGTTAGTACACAAACAGCGGTCGCTAAACTCGACCAAACCGAGAGAATCGAAGAAATCGCCCGCATGATTGGTGGACTTGAAGTCACAGCAACGTCGAAAAAACACGCGAAAGAATTGCTAAAAAATGCACAGTTCTAATGATGTGTTCGTTTAACTAGAAGACTTTTCTTTTTCTTCTGCTTTAATTTTTTCTAGGAAGCTCCCACCAATATTGGTCAACTTACCGGCCTTAAATTCAACGAATAACGATTCTTCAGTGATTTTGCCGTGTGAACTTTTATACCGATAAACATAATCCCAACGATCTGTCATGAAAGTGTCTTCAATAATGGGAGAACCTAACACAAAAGAGACTTGTTCTTGTGTCATACCGATTTCCAACTTATCGACTTGCTCTTTTTCGAGAACATTACCTTGTTGGATCGCCAGTTTATAAGTAATCGGGTCAAGAATATAGATACAGGCAGAAGTGTTAATCACACAAAAAGCCATCAAGAATAGTTGATAAAAACGCTGTACAATGTTTTGGAAATTCACTTAGTATACCTCTATCAAACGCTAAGTTTTTGATACATAAATGGCAGTTTAGTTTCAAAGCTTTGTATTTTTGTTAAGCTGCAAACTGGTGAGATAGCTTGTCCACTTGACAAACTCACTGATATTACGGCTTTTTCAATCGCTTCAAAGCCAAAGTTTTGCTCTTAGATAGTCACAGAGTATAATGAAACTTCCATTGACGAGCCAACTTTATTGGCCTACCTATTACCTCAGCGAGTAGAAAAGGAGCAAGGTTTTTGGATAATCAACAACTCAAAAAAGCGGGCCTAAAAGTCACTTTACCACGAGTCAAGATATTAGAGATTCTTGAAACTAAAATTGGCAAGCATTTAAGCGCAGAAGAAGTTTACAAGCTTTTGCTGGACGCAGGAGATGATGTTGGTCTCGCAACGGTATACCGAGTTCTCACACAGTTTGAAGCCGCTGGTTTGGTAGAAAGACATAATTTTGAAGGTGGACATTCCGTTTTTGAATTATCCACAGGCGATCATCATGATCATATGGTATGTATCGAAACAGGAGAAGTGATCGAGTTTTTTGATGAAGAAATAGAAAAACGCCAAAAAATTATTGCTGAAAAGCATGGTTTTGATCTTGCTGACCACTCCCTAGTACTTTACGTGACGAAGAAAAAGGAACAAAGTTGAAACGATTACGTTCCTTTGTTTAACTTCTTTTCAATTTTCGCTTTCTCAGCGCGTTTTCTACGCGCTTCTTTAGGGTCCGCAATCAGAGGCCGATAAATTTCTACTCGGTCTTTGTCGCGCAATTCTGTGTCCAGTTTTGCCAATTTGGAAAAAATGCCGACTTTGTTAACTTGCGTGTCAATTTCAGGGTGTTTATCCAATATCCCTGATAAATGAATTGCCTCTGCCACACGAGTACCTTCAGGAACCTGCAAAGCGAGTAAAGTCTGCTTATCGGGTAGTGCATAAGCCACTTCAATAAGTATTGGAGATGAGGTCTTTTCGTTGTTCATAATTCATTCAAAACGATGGCCTAACCTTGTTTCACAACACCAAATTTTTGTTGGGCCCTTCTCACAAAAGATTGAAGCATATTGTTGGCCAACTCAGAAAAAACTCGCCCTAACATCAATTCAAAGGTTTTTGACTTAAAACGATATTCCATATGCAAAGCTACCTTGCAAGCATTCTCTCTTAATTGAGCGAACTGCCATTCTCCTTGTAAATATTTAAACGGACCAGAGTTTAAAGACATCTCTATCGCTTCACCCGGCTTTAAAACATTATCGGTTTCCAATTCGAAAGACATTCCCATCTTTTTAATAAACAAGCTAGCCCGCATGGCAAGCTCAGATTCTTGATGGATCAATACTCGATCACAACCCGATAAAAATTCTGGATATTCAACAACATTATTGACAAGCTCATACATTTTTTGAGCATCGTAAGGCACGATGGCGTGGCGACTAATTGTGGTCAATGACTAACCTCTCTGGTCATTCACAGGGAAAACTGACTTCATCTAAATAGATTGGAATAAAATTCGCTACATAGTAGCAAAGCTTATCACGGCAGCAAAGTAGAGTTGATCATTCTGTCCAGTCAATACCATGGCTTATTGCTTATTCTGGTCAATTTATAGCATTAATGCGAGTACTACTGATTGTTTGTGACATGTGAATCCGTTATAGTCAACGATCATTTTAGGCAAGTAAGACTTTCAATGAGTAAAAAATCCAAAAAATCCTCCCCTAATACCATCGTACTCAATAAAAAAGCCAAATTTGATTACTTCATCGAAGAAAATTACGAAGCGGGTTTATCGCTTCTAGGCTGGGAGGTAAAAAGTTTAAGAGAAGCTAAAGTCAATTTGGCTGAAAGTTACATTCATATGCGTGACGGCGAAGCATGGTTGACAAATTGCCACATCAGCCCTCTGAATACCGCGTCCACTCATGTCAACACAACACCTACACGCGAGCGCAAACTATTATTGCATAATCGTGAGCTCTCTAAACTCTTTGGCGCGGCAAACCGTGATGGCTATACGATCGTACCTTTGGCACTTTACTGGAAAAAGCATTTGATTAAATTAGACGTCGGAGTAGCGAAAGGTAAAAAACTTCACGATAAGCGTGCAACAGAAAAAGATAAGGAATGGAAGCGCTCAAAAGAACGTATTCTTAAAGATCAAAACCGTTAATCGTGATGAAAATCTAACAACCTCACAACTTTTTCTAGAATTATGGCTATTTTGTATAAAGTGCGTGATTGATAGCGATTATTATTTTAACGCATTAACAGATATAAAAACTAAACGGTCTTTCTTTCGTTTGTAATCACAATTCGTTGTAATCAGCCTACCCAATGGGAAACTCTGAGCGTATAGTAATTTTGTAGAGACTTTAAGGTACAAAAAACTATGGCCGGATTACCCGACTTTGACACCCTCAGGCATTTAGCTGAAACTCAACCTCAAGCACTCGAATCGCTTTATGAGAAAGAGTTTAATGCGATTTTGTCTCGACGCAATACTGACGGTCAGCGAAAACTTCGTGGGCTCCAGTTTAAAATAGATGCTCAAAAAGAAGTCGCCAAAAACCCGGTTGATAGAATGTTACGAATCTTCAATATGATGAATGAAAGTTTCTCTGATTTAAACGACGCTCTTACAGCTTTTAAAGCGGGAGAAGTTTGGCAAAGACCTCAAACTTCTTTAACGAGAAACCCACAAAAACGTAGCAAAATTATTCATTTACCTCCCAAAAGTTACCAATAACGCCAATGAGTTGCCTCTACGTACCAGCGTTCATTAACTTTAATAAGAGGCAATGAGACTCGTTTGACTTGTTCATTATTAAATCGCACTTTGATGGTTACTTTGCCATCTGACGGGTAAATTTTTACCTTTTCAATGACGATTTCATTAACGCCTTTTCGTTGAATTGCTGTAAGCATTCGTGCTGTCGATTTACCCGTGACAAACAAATAATAATCTTCGCTAGCTTCAAGTGTATAGCTTTCTGGCAAAGTTAAGGTTTTGAAGGTTTCTAAATCGCCCGCGTAAACAGCGTTAACATAATCTACGGCAATATTTTCAGGCTTTATCACCGTTTTTTCACAAGCGGTCAAAAGTAAAAAGCAAAAAAACCATATAACCGATTGAATTGAAAGCTTATAATACATTAAACACTGCCTGTTTTAGAGCCAGCATAAAGCACCAACGTCCCTATTTTTTCCATTGAATAAACCAAAGTTTTAATAATAAAGTGATTCGACAACGACAGCTTATTAATCAGATGTAAGATGAAGGTCTGATAATACGATCTCTAGAATCTCGTAACCACACACATTAACAAGTAATAATGACCATCTATCGATATCTCTTAATGCCTTCTCTTTGTCATTTTCATTGACTTAGCTTCTTTAACCTCCTCTCCATGGTAAAACAACACCTTATGAGAAGATTTACTCCTGTCATTTCTAAATAGGCTTTCTTAAATTTATCAAAGCTTAGCAAAATTTCGTGTTCATCGTGTTATTGCTAACCCGCTGCATACATTTCCAATAAATTGGATTTTAACTACTGAATTCTATAAAAAAAATGCTAAACTCGCTTTCTTAAAACCAAATCTCGTACGACAAAATTATTGAAATCCACAGCATGCAAACAATTGATCTTAGTGAGTTTGAAGCACCTAAAACATTGCTTTTTCTCCTCGCCAGCAAATATTTGGGTAATTTATTAATTGGATTAGATTTAGTTAAAGCCGCCTCTGTGCAGCTTGCTCAACAAGGTCATACGCCTGTAGGCCTATTCGACGCGTCCTATCAACCTCTTGTTGAAGCCGCAGGCTTACCCAAAGTCATGCGCTGTATTTATTACCCTAGACGCTCAATGAAACAAGGAAAATTCTGGTCCCGCATAAGCATCATGACTAACTTTTTGCGCGAATTAAGACAGATTAAGGCAGATATTGTATTAGATATTGATGGCGATAATGTGCATGGCAATTTTGCACGCTTGTCTGGCGCGCAGTTGCGCGTGGGTAATCGGTTTTCACACAAAAAAAATCGTTTTAACAAAATTATTCAAAATCAAGACGAGGCAGAAACCCGCTGGGAAAATTATTGGCGTGTGATCGAATGGCTGCCTATTCAAAAGCCCAACCAAAGCTACGCGCGATTACAGTTTTCTACAGCCATTAAGCAGCAAATCGATCATGTTTTTGAACGCTATGGCATTGATAACACGCAGCCTATCGTGGCAATTCACCCCAGCGCCAACAAAGCTTATAAGCAATGGCCTGTTGCAAATTTTACTCAGTTAACACAATCTTTGTCACAACAAGGCTGCCAAGTTGTACTCGTTGGGGCAGGAAAACTGGATAAAGAAAAAGTTGATGTGATCCTTGAAAATGCTCACGCCCCAGTGATTGATTTATGCAATCGGTTATCATTACCTCAACTTTACACCCTCTACACACGCTGTGCTTTGATCATTGGTAATGACACAGGCCCATCACATTTAGCAGCCTCAACTGGACGTCCTTGCATTGCTATTTTCGGGCCCACCAATGAGAAATTTTGGGGACCTATGGGTAAAAACGTTACGATATTAAAAGGCCCGACTCCATGTGAAAGCCATTGTTTACGCTCACGTTGTGTATCAACTTCTCCTTACCACTGCTTAAGTTCACTAACAGCTAATGCTGTTATTTTACAGAGCGAAACGGTATTAAATAGTAAACTTGTTCGCTAAATTTGTGGTATTGATTCACATAACCCTGATTGGCTAGGATTACATCTGGTAAAGAGAGGCTCAATTCACACGTATACAAGCACGACCTATGATACTTTCCTGAAATCACACACACAAACAATGGTAGTTAGGGTCATGCAGTTTAAAACTTTGTTCACTTTTGCAACCATAGGCAGTGTTGCCTTGCTTGCTACACCACAACCTGTTGATGCGCATGCCAAGTGGAAATTCGGTGGTACATTAACAGCACGCGCAGATGTTGATAACATTAAAACGGGTGCTTGCGGCAACCTTGATCGTTCACCCAATCCGATGACGTTTCAGGTCGGTCAAACTATAACGGTACAATGGACGGAAACCATTAATCACACCGGCATGTATTATATTTTCTTCTCACCGGATGGCGAGCAAGGTTTACCGTCTAGCGTTGCCGATCTTGCGGATGAAACCAACCTTCTGCACAAAGAGGTTGATCCCAACAATCAAGTGCCCGCCGAGTACACCGCAAATATCACTCTACCTACTGAACCTTGCAACAATTGCGTTCTGCAAATGGTTCAGTTTATGCAGAATAACAATAGCAATTACTACTCTTGTGCGGATATAGTGCTTGCTGCTGCACCAGCACCGGAGCCACCTCCACCTGTTGACCCAGCGCCGCCAGCGGATACTCCCATTAGCGTAACGCAACAAATCTACGACGATTTTGAAGCTATCGATACGGATAATAATGGGCAATTAGACTTTCAAGAAATTCAGGTGGTAGTTGAGTTGGCTGAAGAAAATTTTGCGGGCTTAGATACGGACTCTGACGGCTTTCTCACTAAAGAAGAATTAATTGCCGCTGGTGCACAAGAGCCTGTTGACGCATCACCAGAAGATCCTGCTGACGATCCACCAGCCAACAGTGGCGGTGAAAGCAATGGTGACAGCGATAATGAAAACTCTGACAGCACTGATAATTCAGAAGATGAAAACACCGCGACCGATGAAGAAAGTGCTAATGATAATGCTGCAGTTGAAGAAAACCTTAGTGATAACCCATTAAGTACGGAAGAAGAATCTGGTCATTTAGGTTTCCTATTGCTGATGCTAATGACTTTGATTGGCTTACGACGCAAACAATAGTTACAAGTTAACTGACTTTATATTACAAACCGAAAAGCATTGGCATTACTGTCAATGCTTTTTTTAATTTTAGTACTCACTTTTATTAGTATAAACGTTTGGTCACCTCACTAAATCTGCTTATTTGTTAACTCTATCTTACTAAACTCATTTGATTTCTGTTGCAGATTACCCCATATACTTCTATACAACTGATACTCGTGCTATTTTTGATTTAACAATAATAATTTGGACTCGCTAAATGAGCTTATTCAATTCTTCCGTAAGGTATGGGCACGCTAATATTGTAATACACTGGTTGAGTGCACTGACCGTTTACGGCTTATTTGCTGTGGGTTTTTGGATGGTGGGGCTGGATTATTACGATCCCTGGTATCATAACGCTCCTTTCTACCATAAAAGTGTTGGTATACTTTTACTCTTTCTGAGTCTTCTACGTTTATTCCTTCGCACAAGTCAACCAACACCCCGACCTATCGCTAAAAATGCACTTGAGCAAAAACTTGCTTTAGCCGTGCAATGGCTGTTTTATGCTCTACTTTTCACGATATTAATTTCTGGTTACCTTATATCTACAGAGAAGGGGCAAGGGATCAGTGTATTTGATTGGTTTACAGTACCCGCATTAGTGCAAGGTCCTTACCCAGACTTTATTTCTGTTGGAATCATTCATGAATACAGTGCTTACCTGATTGTTGGTTTAAGTGTTTTACACATTGCCGCCGCTATCAAACATCACTTTATCGAGAAAGATCCTACGTTAAAACGCATGTTAAAAAGTCATTACTAATTGTTTCTTTTACCTAACCCAAACTGGAGAACGACGATGATAAAAAAACTCTTTTTCTCAGCATTGATTGCTGCATCATTAACATTAACTGCTCAAGCGGCTAAATACATGGTAGATATTCCTGGAATGCACGCTTCAATTAATTTTAAAGTCAACCATTTAGGATATTCTTGGTTGCTTGGGCGCTTCGACAAATTTGATGGCCTATTTATTGTTGACGATAAAAACTTCAAAAATTCAACGGTTGAAATTACTATCGATACCAATAGTGTCAACAGCAACCATGCGGAAAGAGATAAGCACCTTCGCAGCCCAGATTTCCTTAACACCAAAAAATTCCCTGAAGCCAAATTTGTCAGCAAAAAAATTGAAGGTGACATGAACGACTTTAAAATAATCGGTGACTTTACTTTTAATGGTGTGACCAAAGAGTTGGTTATTGATGCGAAGCATATTGGTGGTGGTAAAGATCCTTGGGGTGGTTTTCGCCAAGGTTTTGAAGGCACCACTTCTTTCAAAATGGCAGACTACAATGTTAAGAAAAGCTTGGGACCCAAATCAGAAGAAGTTTTCTTAACCTTGCATGTTGAAGGTATTAAACGTTAATTCTGCTGCCAAGTTAATTTCCCTGGGCCAAAACTGAACAAAAAAGATTTGGCCCTTGTTTACTTTGTAAACAAATTAAATTTGTCAGTGTTTTTGTGATAATTTCATCATTTTATTTTTTATTTATTTTCAATAAGTTAAACGGTAATTTTTCATTCCAAACGCTCTCCAGCAATTTCTTCAATAACTGCCACCTTCTTCGCAATCAAAACCTAGACGACATCTATGTATAAATCCACATGTTTATTTATCATTTCATTTGATGTTCCACACACACATCATCATATTTAAAAAGAGGTAGGTACACATGAAATTTTTTGGGGTTAATAAAAAGACCATAATCGCTTCGACGATTGTGACGTCTTTTATTATTAGCGCGAACGCCTTCGCACATTCGCGTGTCACACCAGGTGCAGAACTTTCTCCTAGAAACCCAAATACTCTCGGTAGCACGCGCGCACCTTGTGGCGGTGATGCGAGAGGAGCAACTTCGGTTCAGTTGGTCGCTGGGTCAGAAGTTGTTTTTCAATTTGAGGAAACTCGCCCACATAACGGTAGCTTCCGCATTGCTTTTTCGCCCGCTAATGATGAAGGTTTCGATGATAACATCATCATGGACAACATCCCTGATGTTGGTAATCCGCAAAACGGCGAACCCGTCAAGTACGAACAGAAAATCACGGTACCGGATACTCCTTGTGAGGCTTGTACACTACAACTTAAGTTTAATTTGAACAACCCATACTATTCTTGTACCGACATCAAAATTGTTGAAGCTGTTCAAAATCAACCACCAGCCGCGCAGTTCACAGCTTCATCGGAAGAAGGTAAAGTCCCTTTTACCATCATGTTTGATGCTGCAGCTACAACAGATGATGCAGAAGGTGTCACCTATAGCTGGGATTTTGGTGATGGTAGTGAAGCCGTCAGTGGCGTCACAGCGCAACACACATTTAATACACCGGGTGATTACACCGTTAAATTAACAGCCACTGACATTGCAGGACTGACTAACGAAATCACAACAGCTGTTAAAGCACTCAATGCCGATGCCTTGCTTGCAGCACTAAGTCCCGATTTATTTCTCGGAGTTGTTCCTTTGAGTGTAAAACTTACCGCAGAGCAATCGGATGAAATCACTAACTATCAATGGAAAATCGCGGGAATCATGCGACCTGAATTTGATGGTATGACCGAGATCGAAGCGACTTTCGAAGAACCAGGTCGTCATCAAGTCGCTTTAATCATCACCGATGCAACGGGAGCAACTGATGAAAAGAGCGTTATGCTAACCGCACAGTACAACGCCTTGCAAATGTCACCCATGGAATTTGCTACAGTGCTTATGGAAGACTTTGATGACTTAGACGAAGATGCTGATGGCTTACTAACTTTTGACTTTCTAAACCAGAGCTTTGTCAACATTAATACTTCTGCATTAACACGTATCGATACGAATGGTGACCAGACAGTTTCAAAATCAGAGTTAACGACCTATATCAATCAAAGTGCTGATAACGGCAATGACGATAACACAGGTGATGGCGATACCGGTAGTACGCCTCCTGACAATGCTTCAAGCGATGATGCACCTGCTGAGTCTGTTGATAGTGAATCAACTAGCTCTTCTTCAACCAGCACAGCAGGCAATGGCGCGACATTGTTACTGGTACTCTTCGGCGCTATGTTCTGCCGAATGCGTACTCGACGCTAATCACAAATTAAAATCTTCTTTGAACTCATAAGCCCACTTTGTTCAGTGGGCTTTTTTTCGTCATGAAATATGTTTTTTCCACTGTTTTTTATGTCGTTTTATACCAAATGATTCAATTTTTATCTGAGAAAAGCGTATCAGAACATTATGCATGATCATGAGACACTTATACATAATGGCGCTATAAGCATTTGAATCAATACAGACTTTACATAAGTGAAAACGATGAATCATTCCCTCACTGAATCTTGGTACTCAGTCATTGATTGGCTAAAACTCCACTGTGAAGATCTCATTCACGAGATTTGGGCAGATGCTTGGGAGCACGATCACGATTGGTCTCTAATAGAAAATCAATTAGGTTGTTGTGTTCCTCTGGACCTCAAACTTTTTTACCAGCTACAAAGAGGCCAACAATCGCGACGTTTTGGTGGTATTTTCTTTGGTATGCGTTTACTCAGTTTTGACAAATTAGTTGAGACTTGGGATGAATGGCGCGGTCTTGGAATGTTTAATGAAGCGTTTGCTGAAGACACTTTTTCAACGCCTCCCGGTTATGTCAAACCACAGTATTCCAATCCATACTGGATACCCTTCGCGTCGGATGAATTTGGCAATCACATTGCCGTAGATCTGGATCCTGATCATTTAGGAGATTATGGGCAGATTATTGTTTATGGGCACGAAGAATACGAAAAAAAACGTCTCGCCAATAATATTAATGCTTTTATTCATTTATTTAGAGATCAATTGATTAGTCACGGTGTTTACTATTCACATAGCCGTAGTTTTTCCTACGAAGATGGAACAAATGTCCATTATATCGATCGTTTTTCCCACTTGTTTAATGACTATGAAACTCTAAGCCGTTCAGCTTAAATCCAAATAACCTGTCTACCGCTTATAAGGAAATAAGCGAATCACGAGTTCTCACTCATATTCCCTATAAATCTACATACTTGAATTGTCAACAAATTGTAAAGGATTTCCAAGATACTTACCTATTCAGTTATCATTCAGTCAGCGCATGTAAAATAGCATTCATATGTGCTGCTCTAAATTTTTCCTAAATGTTTTAAATTGTGTATATTATTGTCAAGGTTTATCAGTCATCAGGTGTTTCTCTATGAACAAACTTAATTCTTTTGGCGTTTTTATTCTACTCGCATCACTACTTTCAGCTTGCTCAACCCAAACACGCGTGGAAAGTGATCTTGGTATTGCCGATGCCCCCGATTGGGTCAATGAAGGTTATCAGGCGCTCAATAACGACGATGGTAGATTATTTCATGGTGTAGGATTTGCACCTAGAATGCTCGACGCCTCTTTACAGCGTAGTACTGCAGATACACGAGCACGAGCAGAGGTGGCTAAAACTCTGTCGAGTTATATGGAAGTGGTATCACGAGATTACATTGCCTCAGCAGGTAGTCAAGAGAACGAAATTTCTCAACAATCTATTGCCCGAAAAATTGAAAATATCACCAAACTCAATGTTTCAGGGGCAGTAATCATCGCACGTTGGAAAGATCAAAAAAGTGGAAGTGTCTATTCACTGGCTGAATTGAACATGTCAAAAGTTCAAAACATTGTTTCAACCGCTAAACAAATGGATAATTCTTTCCAGCAATTTTTTGAATCAAAAAGCGACTCGCTATTTGATCAACTTATCAGTGACCAATAATTTAGTCATAATCAATAAAGCAGGATAATTTATGTTGAGTAAAATGCATGCCCGTTTTAGCCTTTTGCTACTCACTTTGAGCATCATGGGATGTCAAACCACCAGTGTAGAGCGTGTTGATCCTGGAACAACACAAGATTTAAGTGGTTACTGGAATGATACCGACTCACGCATGGTGTCCGCTACCATGGTCACCGACATGCTCAGTCGCGCATGGTTAGGCGAACATCGTGGAGCAACAGGAAAAGCGCCTACTGTGATTGTTGGGAATATCCGAAACCTCAGTCATGAGCACATTAATGTCAATACGTTTATCAACGATATTGAACGTGAACTTATCAATTCTGGACGTGTAAGCTTTGTCGCTTCAAGCCAAGAAAGGGGTCAAATCCGTGATGAACGTGCCGATCAAGACCTTAATGCGAGTGAAGCAACTCGTAGTGCCATGGGGCAAGAAATTGGTGCTGATTATATGTTGATTGGTAGTATTAATACGATTGTTGATGCACTGGATAAACAACAAGTCACTTTTTATCAAGTTGATCTGACTCTAATCAGCATGAAAGATAATCGTAAAGTTTGGTTAGGTCAGGAGAAAATCAAAAAAATTATTAGTGGCAGAAAATACCGTTTTTAAATTAAATCGGTTCGAGCCATATCATTTTTATTTAATTAAAAGAATACTAATAATGGAAATTGATTTCTCATCAAAACGATGGATCAGCTTTCTTGGCTTACTTCTTATCATAAGTCAATTACAAGGATGTGCTTCTCAAGCCAAACTGGCTCAAGCTGAAAATTATTTAGTAATGGAAGCTCCAAAAAAAGCGTTGGCTTCCATAGAGTCTTTGAAAACATCATCATTTGACCGCTTACTTTATTGGTTAAATGCTGGTGTTATTTATCGTTACGATAAAAATTATCAGTCTAGTATTGAGAGTTTTGCTCAAGCAAAAGCGATTATTCTAGGTTCTGAAGCAACCAGTATCACGGGAACCTTATCCAGCTTAACCTTAAGCGAAAACACGAAAGCTTACCAAGCAACACCTATAGATACCTTGTTAATTTTTGTTTATCAAATGCTTAATTTTTTAGAGATCCATGATTTTGAAAGCGCCCGAGTCGAAGCGATGCAATTAGATGCCTATTTAAAGCGTTTGGGTACACATCAATATTTTGGTGTTGAGGGTTTTGCTCGCTATCTCTCTGGTGTGGTTTTCCAAGGTCTTGATGAAATCGACAACGCTTATATTGCTTTTAAACAATCTCTGAAAGCTTTCGAAATCGAAGGAATCACTATTCCTAACGATTTAGCGCATCAACTCGTCTGTTTAGCAAAAACACTCTCCATAGACGAGGAATTCAAAACGTTTAAAGAACGTTTTCAAGGAGCGGACTCTGCGAGACTGTGCGCAACTCAAGAAAGCCTCTTAGTCTATCATGTTGGCTTTGTACCTCGCCTGGTACCCAATTCAATAACCGCTTTACACCCAGATGAAGGTTATATTCTACATATCTCCGTACCCAAATTGCTCGATCGCTCTGTACCTGCCATCGATAGTGTTTTAAAAGTTAACGACGATGCCTATGCCATACAATTGGGTTTTGATTTGTCAATGGCCATCGAAAGGCAACTAGATGATCAACTTCCAAGCATGCGTGCTAAAGCTATTTCACGACTTATTGCTTCACAAGTCGTTGTCAATAAAACCGAAGAGCAAAGCGAGATTCTCGCGCATGTATTCAATTTAGCCGCATCCGTTTTACAAACTGCCGATACAAGGCAATGGAGCTTATTACCTGCTGAATTCTATCTGGTTAGAGTGCCATGGCATCAAGAATCGATACACGTATCTGACGAGTTGTTACAACCTCCAGGCAATGACCGTTTGAGTGTGCAATCGATTTATTGGCATGGATAAAACATTCGAGTGTCATTTTTTTACTTTTTGTCAACGAGGCTAGCCATGCTAAATGTGTTCACCCACTTCATATCTTGCTTTAAAAAAACCCAACGACTCACTGCTTGTTTTATTTTCCTAGTCATTAGTGGTTGTTCATCGCAACCGACTAAGGATATATCGCAAACACCCGGTTGGATTTTAAATCCTAACCAAACATATCCAGTTTCTAACTATTTTACTGGCGTGGGTAGTGCTACAACTTTAGACTTAGCTAAGGATAGAGCACGTAGTGACTTGGCCAAAGTTTTTCAAGTAGCTATTAATGAAGTACTTGTTGATAAACAAAAAGCGACGATAAATTTCTCAGCAAACCAGCAGTATTCAGAAGAGTCTAATAGTTTGCAGCGCGAATTAATTGCTAGCACTGAACAAACTCTGTCAGGCATTACCATTATGGAAAGTTGGCAAAATCCAACCACACAAGAGTATTTTGCTTTAGCAAGCTTGAATAGAATGCAACTCTATCAACAACTTAGCGATAAAATTTCTGAACTCGACCAAGCATCCGCGCTCCTTTTAAAACCCAGTCATTCAAATGCACCAAAACTCACCACATTACGAAGCTTAGATAAAGCGATAAAATTACAGACAAAACGTTTTGGATATCAACAACAATTGCAAGTTATTGATGCAAGTGGAATCGGAGTCGCACCAAAATGGCCATTAGAAGAACTTAAAACCCTACGATTGAAACTGGCTGACCAAATTATATTTTCTATTTCAACCAAAGGTGCTTACGAGTCAGAACTTGCTAACTCGTTAAAAAGCGCACTAAAAAAAGACGGTTACCGCGTCGAATTTAGTGGTGGCTATCAATTATTGGGGCAATTAAGCATGGATACTTTAAATCCGCGAGGAGGCTGGTATTGGGCCAGAGGCACATTAACAATTGATGTGCAAGATACTGATTCGAAAGCGCTTATGAATAGTCAAACCTGGCGCTTTAAAGTCAGTGCCACAGACCAAAGTTTATTAAACTCTCGCTTGATGCAAGAAGCTGATAAAATTCTTCATTCGCAACTCAATGATAAATTGATTAATCAATAAAAAGACCTCTTGCTCTTGCTTTTTTCTGAAACAAAATCGAATTTGGTATCGGACTTGCTAAGGTTATTAATAAGGATACTTTAATTCGATTTTGTAGCAGGTGAATTCATGAATAAAAAAGCAATACTTTTCTTAACACTTCCTTTATTTTCCAATTTTTCGCATGCTGAAGAATTTGAAGTCAGCGCTAATGTCAGCCTTGTTAGTAATTATATTTTTCGTGGTGTCTCTCTCTCTAACGATGAACCCGCAACCCAAGGTGGTTTTGATTTATCCCACTCTTCTGGTGCTTACTTAGGTGTTTGGGGTTCATCAGATTCAGGTAACGGTGAAATCGATTTTTATGGGGGCTATGCTTTTTCAGTTTCTGATGACTTTAGCGTGGATGTAGGCGTACTAAGGTATTACTACCCAGGTGTTGGCGAACACACAACAGAATATCATATAGGTTTGAGTTACCTGGATTTTGGTTTTACCTATTATTACGATGAAACTTTAGAATCACATTATTACGAGTTAGGTTATAGCTATGAATTGATTGATAAAGTTTCTTTAGATTTGCACTATGGTACATTTTCTCCAGATGAAGGTGACGATGTTTATGATTACTCATTATCTGTATCTTATGCATTTAACGATAGTTATTCAGTATTCGTAGGTTACAGTGATCACGAAGAAGATTCAGAGTATGCCGATGGTGAAGTTTTTGCTGGCATTTCAGCTTCGTTTTAATCAAATAATTCGCATAAAAATCTTGAAGGTTATCGCTTAGGTCCTGTGAGATTTTTATGCATCCTTAACCTCTTATATCATTTTTTTTTAATACTTTCTTCTTTGTTAAAGTGTGAACTCTATTCCTATCCATTGAATGACCTTTAACTATACTCGATTGCAAAAGGCATTAAACAACATTACCTATAAAACTATAACCAATTATCCATACTTTAGGGTATTTCATCTTAACCTAAATTCTTAAAACAACGTAATAATGCCTTTATGAATGCAAGTATATTGTGGAGGATTGTGTGTGAACAAATTCATTCAAGAAGACATATTTTATAGGTTAAAAAATACAAAAAGCTATGTGATATTAGCTGAAGTTCCCGAGCATCATTACACTAGGAAAATACTGTTCAAAAAACCTATAAAATGGCATTTAGAATTTAACGTTGCAGCTTGGATTCGTGTTTATAATCGCAATCAGGTCGATTTACATCTTGCTATTCATTATCAAGATGACGAAAACCATAAAGAAACTTTAATTGAAACTAACGTTGGAAATGACATCGCCATGTTGTTTTCAGGTGTTGCTAAACTCACACCCGTTGGTAACATACACAAAATGTCTGTAGTACTTAAAGGAATTAATAATCTTTCTCAAATCAATGTTGAAGAGCTATTACTACAAAGAAATAATAAAACCTCAAATAAATCTCTACAACCTCATGTATTTAAGACGTTATAGTTCAAATTAAAGGAGTAGCTTGATTTTATTAAGCTACTCCTTTGTTATTCATTAACCTATAAGCTTCTGGATACTTCCTAGAACCGCATCGCCTTTAAAAGGTTTAACAATCCAACCTTTGACTCCCGCATCTTTACCTCGTTGTTTCATTCTAGGGTCATTCTCGGTCGTCAACATGATAATGTTAACTGAACTATTACCCAGTTCACTACGAATTTTTTCTGCCATAGTGAGTCCATCCATATTTGGCATATTCACATCAGTAATTACCAGCTTGATAGTCGCGTCAGATTTCAGTTTATCCAAGCCATCTTTACCATCAACAGCCGTTTGCACAGCTATACCATTAGATGATAAAAATTCACTTACTTCATTTCTTACTGTCGCTGAGTCATCGACAACTAATATTTGAGCCATTGTTATTCCTCTCACTTCATAAGGTGGTTTAACGATAGATTTATAATAATTCCAATTCACCAGAACTTAGATAATCATCAACAAGTTTTTCATCTTCATTAAATTTTTCCGGAGACCAATTTAAATTGAAAATAAATTTTTGAATAATCGAAATAGGTTCAATTTGTTTTTGTGCACCAAAAACTTGATAACGCAATACTAATTGAGGATTTGTTGTTCCGAAAGACACAAATCTTCTCGCATGATTAATAATAATAGGCACTTGTGCTTTAGTTACACCTTCTTTAGTTTCAGATGCACGCATAAATTTTGATTTAACATTGCCCCACACCATATTGGTGACTTCACTCAGTATGCTGTTAACATGACGAAAATCCGTTTGCGTTCTTTCTAACCAAGTACCTCCGGTACGAATCACCTCAGCGACTGCAGATTCATCGGTTTGTATCATCATATAACCGCGGCACCAATCACTATCTAAACTGATTAAACTAAATAACTCACCATAGATGAATTGATCACGCACCACGATAGGTGTTTCTGTCATAACATGGCTAGATTTAAAAGTTGATTGTAGTGCCTCTTCAGTTATCTCTTGTATACCTGTCACCAATTTTTCGGGATAGTACTGTGCAAATAAGTAACGCTCTATTAATGCGCTTAACTCATTCATATCTGTGATACTATAGGTCCCGGATATCACATCCTTAATATCACCAGGTAAATTATCATCAGCGGTTTTTGAAGTACGTCTTAAAAATATAGGCAATTCACGACGTATGGCATGCACACGCTTGGCAATGTCTATACCACTCACTCCATTAGCATCAGGAGAATCGCTTAGCAAAACGGCACCTAAATCAACGTTTTCATTAAGAGTTTTCACGACTTCCCAAGTATGTGTTCTTAGCCCAATTAAATTATTGGTATCGAGAAAAGCTTTGATTCTTGCGAGTGCGTCAGGGTCACTATCATGGACGATGACTTTACTTTTTATTGCCACAAGGCGTCTCCAAATTTTTAAAAGAATTCCAATTCACCAGAATCTACAGAATCTTCTGTTTTTTCAAAGAGTTCAGGTTTTATATCAAATTCGCTGCTACTCGATGTAACAATACCACTATAAAGTGAAACACCAGAATCACATTGGATCTTCATGTAGTATTCGTGCGCAATATTCAATTCATTAATATAATTAAGACTTGAGATTT